>CAZKUH010000136.1:0-6426 GCA_964555895.1 uncultured Enterobacterales bacterium | reverse complement strand
AGTATGTAGCAAAGCATGTCCGGTTCGGTCAGCCGCTGCCGCCGTTCTGGCCGCCTGTTCACCACCAAAATTTTTGGATTGACCGCCAAAAGGACGTTGATAAATTTTACCCTCTTCCGTTCGAGAGAACGGCAAACCCATGTGGTCAAGTTCATAAACTGCATTGGGACCCTGTTGACACATGTATTCAATAGCATCCTGGTCACCAATATAATCAGAACCTTTTACTGTATCGTACATATGCCAGCGCCAATCATCCTCATGCGTATTGCCGAGCGCAACAGTGATGCCCCCTTGCGCCGAAACAGTATGTGATCGTGTCGGAAAAACTTTTGAGATAAGTGCGACTTTATTGCCAGATTTAGCCAGCTGAAGCGCAGTTCTTAATCCCGCACCACCGGCACCAACGATGACAGTATCATAAGTATTATTTGCTATGGCCATGAATTACAGTCCCCACAATATCTGTGCGCCCCAAATCAGGCTGGACAGACAAAATAAAATTAACAAAGATTGAAACAGAAAGCGTATTGCCGCTGGTTTGATATAATCGGTAGAGACTGTCCATAAGCCAATCCAGGCATGGAGAATTAAACTCAGCAAAGCTAATAATGAAAATACTTTAAAAAACGCATCCTGGAATAAAGCTTGCCATAATTGATAACTCAAACTTGTTGCCATCAACAAAAAATAAAACAGGTACAGCGTATAAACCGCCAGAACAACTGCCGAAATTCGCTGAATCATCCAATCCTGCAACCCTGAACGCCCTAAACTTGTAACAGCTTTTACTGAACCTACCATAACCATACTCCCCAAAGAATAGCCGCCAGTCCAGCTAACGAAATGACCAGCCAGGATGTGCGCTTCGCGGTTGCAAAAGATTCTCCGATACCCAGGTCCATAAATAGATGGCGGATACCGGCCAAAACATGATAACTGAGAGAGACTAAAATGACCCAGACCGTTAACAACCCAAGAGTTGTGTCGAGAAACAGCGTCAAACTGTTGTACTGACTCTCAGAAGCAAGTGTTTTGGATAAACCCCAAAGTAAAAACGGTATTGCGAGAAATAACACAATACCCGTTATTCGATGAAGTAACGAGGAAATCGCAGTGACCGGTTGTTTTATGGTCCTGAGATCGCTGAGATTCAGATTGGTAGGTCTTTTATTATTCACAGTCATCTCTTTTGTTGTTGTCGATGTAAATTCAAACAATAGCGTTTACTGACTATGAAGTCAGCTTACTGCACTTGTCAGATTCTATAAATCAGATATTCTTCTCAACCAATGAGGTTCAGCTTAGGCAGGAGCCAGAACACGCAAACCTCCCTCTGCTGTAACTGGTTAATAATTATAGGGTGCTGTTATGGGAATAACAATGAAAAATAAAGCAAATACAAAAAAATCGTCTAAAATTTAATTCAAATCATGGAATTTATTTTTTACAATTGACTTTTAAAATCAATTGCCTATAGTTGGCGCCCCAAGAAGACAAAATTTATACATATTTAAAGTGCAAGGATCTCCCAAAAACGACAGCAATCGACACCCAGATTGCCTTATATCAACAGATATCCTTCATATTTGAGCTAATTCAGCAGAAACAGGAGTCATTAAATGACAATTAAAACCGCAAAGTTACAACTTCCCGATCGTGATGACAGTATCGATTTACCCATTTACCACCCCACCCTTGGTAATGATGTTATCGATGTTCGTTCACTGGTCAAGGAAGGTGTGTTCACTTATGATCCTGGCTTCATGGCAACAGCAAGTTGCGAATCAAAGATCACCTTCATCGACGGTGCCAAAGGTCAACTGCTTTACCGTGGGTATAGCATCGATGATTTGGCACAAAATGCCGATTTCATGGATGTTGCCTTCTTGCTTTTAAACGGCGAACTTCCCAATCCTGATGAAAAGGCAGCCTTTATCAAACGTATCAACAACCACACCATGGTGCACGAGCAAATGTTAACCTTTTTCAATGGTTTCAGACGCGACGCTCATCCCATGGCTATAATGATGGGTGTTATTGGGGCTTTATCTTCGTTCTATCACGACTCCCTTGATATTACCAATCCTGAACATAGAGATATTAGTGCCTTTCGCATTATTGCTAAAATTCCGACGATTGCCGCCATGTGTTATCGCTATTCGAATGGCTATCCCTTTGTTTATCCACAAAATGACATGACTTATGCTGAAAACTTCCTGCATATGATGTTCAGCATGCCCTCTGAAAATAGCAGACCCAACCAAATTCTAATTGATGCCATGGATAAAATTTTCACTTTACATGCGGATCACGAACAAAATGCCTCGACTTCTACCGTCCGGCTTGCGGGTTCTTCTGGCGCCAATCCATTCGCCTGTATCGCAGCCGGTATAGCGTGTCTTTGGGGACCCGCTCATGGTGGAGCAAACGAAGCTTGTTTGAATATGCTTGAAGAAATCGGTACGGTAGATAAAATCCCTGAAATTATCAAACGAGCCAAAGATAAAAATGACCCCTTCCGTTTAATGGGTTTTGGACACCGCGTTTACAAGAATTTTGACCCCCGGGCTACAGTCATGCGGGAAACTTGTCACCAAGTATTAGATGAATTGCAAATCAAGGATCAGCCTTTATTTGAAGTTGCCATGGAGTTAGAACGAATTGCCCTCGAAGATGAATATTTTGTTCAGAAAAAACTTTATCCAAACGTCGATTTCTATTCCGGTATCGTGCTAACAGCATTGGGCATACCTAAAAACATGTTCACTGTTATTTTCGCTCTGGCCCGAGCAACCGGTTGGGTTTCTCAATGGGGAGAAATGATCGCCGAGGACAATCAAAAAATTGGCCGACCCCGCCAGCTCTACACGGGTGCAACGCAAAGAAAGATTAATACATAATCTTTCTTTGCTAACTGACTACCATGGCTGGGATAATGACAGAGTGAAGGATTGCCTTCGCTTGTCTATTCCTGGTTCTGGTTCTGGTAGTGCTTCCATGCCTGTGAGATAAAATCCATCATGGGCTGATGGATCCCGGTTTTATCCTGCAGAGCTTTTTCTTGTTGATACATCTTGCCAACACTTTCGGCAATTTTACTATCACCCCCGGTGAACTGATGCGCCAGTTCCATCCATTGTTTTGCCAAATCTGTAACTTCTTCTGAGTCTGCTGCCAGTTGATCATCCATGGCTTTCTTTACTTTAGCAATCAAATCCGGCCAGACTTTCTGCTGTAACTGGTTAAGTGTCTCTTTACCTAACGCTTCCCGTGCTGTGGCGAATTCGGCCAGCTGTTTTTCATCAAAATATTTCTGGTACATTTTCATCATCTCTATGGTTTCAAAAAAATCATCAATGGCAATATTCTTTGCAGTGGAAAAATTATCTTGCAGATATTTTAACTGCTTTAATAATGCAGTCTGCGAATGAATATTCTGTTCTACAAAAAGGACATGCTCATCGATAGTTTGAATTAAGGAAGATGATTGATTACTCAGCATTTCTGATATTTTCTTTAGTGAAAAGCCCAGTTGCTTTAGAAATAAAATATGTTGTAAACGTTGGATATCCCGCTTTGCATACAGACGGTAACCACTTTCAGTTCTACCGGAGGCTACCAGCAGCCCAAAATCGTCATAATGACGTAAAGTACGAATACTCAAACCGTAGCTTTTGGCTAAATCACCTATTTTCAACATACACCTCAACTCCTCAACTCCTCAACTCTAAACCAACTATAGAGTCTGACGTAACGTAAGGGTCAAGAGAATGTTCAGAATTACTTTTCAACCAATGATTATGGGTAAAAACCTGATTATTCTGACCGAAGCTTGCAGGTTATAACGTTTAAGATCCTTCAACAAGTGCTGGATACATCAATTTTGCTCAACAAGGCGGTTAAATGCTCTTGGCCGGCTTTGCTCTTTTTATTGGCGGTAAATTACCTTATGATTGCGACATAGAAAAGATTAGAGACCATCTCATGAGAAAAAATACCACAGCCTGTTATTACCCTGATTATTTACAACTCGAGAAAATTCTGCAAGCCCAAAACCCTGTGAGTAAAGCATACGGGCATGAGGCGCACGATGAAATGCTTTTTATCATTACACATCAGGCCTACGAAATTTGGTTCAAACAAATTCTACATGAATTACATTCAATTACCCCCCTTTTTGCACAGGACAATATTCACGAAAGAGACCTGGAAAAAATAACCCATCGTTTAAAACGTATCACCGTGATCCAAAAAGTACTGCTACAGCAACTTGCAGTAATAGAAACAATGACGCCTTTGGATTTTCTTGATTTTAGAGATTACCTGATTCCAGCCTCAGGCTTCCAAAGTATCCAGTTTAAGGAAATAGAGATTATTCTCGGTTTAAAAAGTAAATATCGGGTTAATTTTGATCAAAAAAGTTTTTATGCCAGACTGCGTGAAGATCACAGAGATTATCTGCTTGACCTTGAAAGCAAACCCTCTTTGCTGGAACTGGTTGATATCTGGTTATCGCGTATTCCTTTTTTACAATTTGAACATTTTGATTTCTGGTTGAGTTATGAAAAAGCCGTGGATAACATGCTCGATAATGATAAAAAAATCATTCAAACCCTGTCGGGGATCAGCACCGAGGAAAGAAATTTTCAATTAACCGATTTGGACAACACTCGGGCAAATTTTGCGGCCTTACTGGATGCAGACAAATACCAACAACTGCAACAAACTGGAAAATTCAGATTCTCAAGAAAATCGTTACTTTCGGCAGTTTTCATTAACCTCTACCGTGAAGAACCGATGTTACAGGCTCCTTTTCAACTGTTAACAACCTTACTCGAAATTGATGAAGGTTTTACTCAATGGCGTTCACAACATGTGCTAATGGTCCACCGTATGCTAGGATCAAAAATCGGTACTGGCGGTTCATCCGGTCATGAATACTTACAACAAACCACACAAAACAATAAATTTTTCAGCGACTTGTTTAATCTATCTACCTTTTTAATACCCCGTTCGGCCCTGCCCATCTTGCCCGATTCCTTAAAACGTGCGCTGGATTACCACTATCAAGAAAAAGGTTAACAAGCATTAATTAGTGATAACTCAGGAAATAACATGCCAAAGTCAGTGGTCTGCATAAAATCCGCAACAATTAACTCAATTTCCTCGACTAGATCCACATCAAATCGAGCCAGTTTATAACTGTCTATATCTAACACCCCGAGACAATTTCCTTTGAAAACTAACGGAAAAACAGCCTCTGACACGGAATGCGTATCACAAGCAATATGACCATCGAATAAATCAACATTATCAACTATTTGAATTTGTTGCGCTGTATAACAATGACCGCAAACTCCTTTATTCAGAGGGATATGAGTACAAGCCACAGGGCCTTGATAACTTCCTACCACCAACTGCTGCTGACGTTTCCAGTAAAAACCAACCCAACTGACATCGTCCACCGTTTGCATAATAAATGCCGCCAGTTGAGAGGACTTGACCAGCAAATCACTTTCTCCCACGGCCATTGCTTTCCACTGTGCGAATAATAAAGCTGCCATCAATAACTCCTAATAAGGAAACACACCATAATATGGTTGTTTTAACCAAAGATTTAGATTTTGTTACAATTCCCCAGTGGATTCAAGGCTAAAAATAGGAAATAATAACTATAAATCAATGAGTTGCCAACAAACATTCGGTTGGCATAGAAACTGCTAAATGATTATCACAAATGAATACATTGTAGGCGATATTCATATGATAAAACAGACGACAATCGCATACCTTGGTGAAAGTTTGAGGATTTAATCGTGTTATTTCACCTACAACTTGATGGCACGTCATCCTCTACAACATTTAAATCTGAGTCATTTGGTTATGAACTATAGATAGCGCTGTAACCTTTTAAAAAAAGTACGCTATACAACTTAAACAACCATGGAGCATTCAGATGGTATCTGATAAAAAATCTACCCGTGTTGATTCTAAAGCAATGGCAAAGAACACATTAGTACCAACCTGGCTGTTAATTGGCCTGCTATTAACGCTAACGGCTTTTATTGCAGGCTGTGATTCAAAGAAAACTTCGGTCGAACAACAAAAGCAGACACAGGCATCGACTAAAAAACAAAATAAAAAGGACAAAAAGCCGGCTGTTCCAGTTGAAGTGGTAAAATTAACACGTGGCAAAATACAACAAACCTATCGAACCATTACCACGTTGGAAGCTGAAAACGAAGTTTCGGTAGTGGCCCGAACCAGTGGCATTCTGCAAGCGATTAAAGTAGAAGAAGGCGACCATGTCAAAAAAGGTCAGATACTTGCGCAATTAGATACTGAACAACTCACCTTGGAAGCTGAACAATTACAAGCTACTTTGAATAAATTGGCTAAAGAGTTAAAAAGACAAAAATCACT
>CAZKUH010000135.1:0-6439 GCA_964555895.1 uncultured Enterobacterales bacterium | reverse complement strand
TCAGCTTATCTCTTTTTAAAAATAAAAGAGACTGCTCCTTTATATGACAATAAAAGAGGCTACTCCTTTATATGACAATAAAAAAGACTACTCATTTATATGACAACGGCTATTCAGATCCTTCCACTCTGTTCTGGTTGGCAACGGCTATTCAGATACATCCATTGTGGTCTGCATGACAAAAGAATTTTACGGGTTTGAGCTAATTTAGCTGATAAAAGTGATGTAAGGCAATAAAGCATAACCGAGTTTCCACACGAACTGAAAAACGGGCACACCCACAATACTCAAAGCTATCAAGCCCAGTAAAATCATATTGCCATACTGTTCGTTGAAGCGGCGATATTTTTGTGCGTGTTGCGCCGAAAGAAAATAAGGCAGCATATAGTGTCCATCCAGCGCTCCGATAGGAAGTAGATTAAAGACCATAAGAATAAGATTGATAACAGCCAGCATAACAAAAAAAGTTTGGGCACCCATGGAAGTAAGTAAGCTCCACTGCATGTTTACCGCTAAAGCCAGCAGATTCATGGAAAAAATAGCAATGACGAGATTCATACCCGGTCCGGCACCTGAAACCCAGAAATCTGCCCATTTATGTTTAAAATTACGCGGATTGGTTGGTACCGGTTTAGCATAACCAAAACCAATGAGAATAACCATCAACATACCCATCATGTCAATATGCGCCATCGGGTTCAAGGTCAAGCGCCCTGCTTGCTCAGCGGTATTATCACCCATTTTTTTTGCGACAAAAGCATGTCCGAATTCATGAAATGATAAAGATAGAATAAGCGCAAATACCAGGATAAAAAACAGGCCGTACTGACCGTTATAGAGCAGTTTAATCATTTATTTTCTCATGGAGTATTTTTCTCAAGATCGTCATTATAAGCCAGAGTAGATGATGCCACTAGAGTTATCACTAAAATGAGTCAACTATTTATCCTGTTGGAGTCGCTCTTTTGCATTAACAAATGGTTAATTTTCGCTCGCTTTCAAAGTAGTGCTCTTTTCCGCTAACGGGATCAGTAAAAGCCAGTGAACGCGCTAACAGTTTTAATGGCGCAGTAAAACAATTATTCTGATAAGGTTGTAGTTGTGGATATAATGGATCATTGAGGATAGGTATACCAAGCGCTGCCATGTGGACTCGGAGTTGATGTTTTTTGCCTGTTACGGGTGATAAATGATATACATAACACTTATCAAGCTGTTCCGTTTTACTAATGAGTGTTTCTGAGTTCGGTTGACCATCTACGACTTTCATCAAGTAGTAAGGCTCTCCCGCTGTCATTCGCACTCGAAAATTAAAAGGCAACTCTAGCCCTTCGTCAGGCGCAAAAGCAGAAATAGCTTCATATTTTTTGCTGATGGTTTTTTGTAAAAACAAGGATTGATATTTGCGACGGTATTGTCGATGTTTAGTCAATAAAATAACGCCTGCTGTTAATCGGTCCAGACGGTGAGCGGGTGAAAGCTCATCCAGTTGAAATTTCTTGCGTAGTCGTACCAGTAATGTTTGCTGCAAGTAGTTTCCAGAAGGAATAACCGGTAAAAAATGCGGTTTATCCACGACTAAAATTTCATCATTTTCGAAAATTACCTCCTCCTTAAAAGGGATCGCTGTTTCGGTCAGTAGTTCCCGATAATAATAAAGTCGAACTTGTGGCAAATATTTCATTGTGGGTTTTATCGCCAACGCGTCTTCGGTTACGACTTCATTTCTTTTCATTCTGGAGATCCAGGTCGCTTCTTCAACCTGTGGGAATTTCTCGCACAAGTATTGCAACACGGTCTGCCAACAACCCTTGGGTAAAAAAGTAGTGCTGGGATTGACCCCTTCACGAAAAGGTAGCGGTAAACTCACTCGGTGACCTTTTGCAAAGAAACAAACTTGTTTTTTTCATCAAATGTAATGATGAATCTTCCTTGAACACCTGAATGCGTAACATAGCGACGCAGTCTCTCTGCAGGAAATGTCACTTTCTGACCCGTAACAGACTGAGTGATGACTTGTTTGGCACAACCAGAGTACCAGGAAAGGTATTTTTCCCGGGAAATATTCAGGTTAAATTCAATTTGTGGCATGTGTTTTACTCAGGTAAAAAACCGTACTAAAAATAAATTTACTTACTTTAAAAATATCATTCTAAGCTTGTCGAAGTATCCGGCGTGCCGGAACAAAACAGCGCCACCATTTGGCCAATACCGGGCCGAAACAGTTTGTCAGGCCAAGCACAAGAACCTTGTAATTTGACACCCAAAGCACGACTTATCAGTCGCGGGGCAAGCTTTCGGGATAACAAAAGTAATGAAGCTTCCTGCACTTCAAGTCTGCAAAAACAAAGTATTACTACCCTCAACCACCTTGCTGTCAATGCGTTAAACATGCAGGCAAATCAGCGCCGTTTCGGCTCCACTCGAATCGCAGCTGAAATAATTTCCAACTTTTCAGAGGTCTTCCCCGAAGGAATGCTGCCGAATGATTCCAAACGTTTCAAGGTATCCAGACCATCCACGACTTGACCAAAAACAGTATAGCTACCATCGAGTCTTTTTTGCGCTTTGAAAGTAATAAAAAACTGGCTGCCATCAGTACTAGGACCCGCATTTGCGGTACTTAAAACACCGACTTTATCATGGGATGCAGCCAGATTAAATTCTCCATTGATGGCATAACCAGGATTTCCCTGGCCCGTTCCCAGCGGGTCGCCCCCCTGAGCCATAAAACCTGGAATAACCCGGTGAAAGATAGTGTTATTGTAAAACCCCAGACGTGTAAGATAAATTGCATTAGAGACATGCATTGGCGCAACTTCTGGCTTAAACAGGATACTGATTTTCCCTTTATTGGTATTTATATCCCAATAATAGTTTTCATTCGTATTAAAAGTTAATAAGGGCGGACGCTGTAATTTGGTCTTCCAATCAGGAGCTGTTTTATCTACCTTTTCAGCATCAATAAAGGCATCCATGTGCTTTATTGGTGTGGCATTTGTTACCGGTATAATGACTGAATTTTGGGTGGATGTTGCTTTAATCGGTTGATCATTTGAAACATCACAGCCTGAGATTAATAATGCCACGCCGAAAATAAACGTCAAAAACAGTTTATACAGCGGTCTGGATATCTTTTTTGAAAACATAATGAAATTGCCTTATCATCTAATAAGCGATGATTATAAAGCTCTGGCCACTAAATATCTATTATGAAACGGGCTCGGAGAAGAGTTCTCGCCAGACCTTATAGTCGGAAACCGGACTCTCCATCAGTTCGATACCAGCAATGAATTCATTTTCTGTGGTACTGGTAATCCATTGTACTTTTCCATTGAGTGTGTAGCGCCGAGGTTGGCCTTTAACTTCAACCAATAAGCCTAAAGTCATGCCCTGTTGCAACGGCACTTCACCAAAAAGCCGCAAACCCGTAGCTGAAAGGTCACTAATCCGACACCTAAAATCCTTATGTTCCAAAGGCTTATCAGTGATGACTTTAACTCGAACAGTTTCATCTGATTCCGTTCTTAAATTCAAGCGTTTTTCAGCAACCATAGACTACTCAGAAATGATATTTGTCTCCAAAGTATAGTCGTTTTAGAAGATTTTGCCTGTAAATAGTCAAAATTATATGGTTATTTTAGACGAAAAAATCTCAGAAAACTGAAATGTTATAAGCGCTAAATTTACGGATATTAATCACCCCAGTATCAAAAATTAAATATTGACCTTTAATACCTAACAGTGTGCCTTCTACTATTGGATTTTTATCAAAATTATGCGATACAATCTTCGCTGGATATTGCAGCACTGGAAACTCAATGTTAACCAATTTCCGCTGAGCTGCTTCAATAGCTTCAATGCAACCGCTCTCGAATTTTGTCTTTACTGCCGCAATGGCCTGTTGTAATTGTTGTTTTAATTTTTCGGCTTCTGCCAGTAAATCCCTGGGTTGTGCGATACCTTTGAGCATTGTTCGCCAATTAGTTTTATCTGCGATTAAATCCTTGAAAGCCATCTCGACAAAACCGGATTGTTGTCTGGTCGCAACTTGAAACATGATGGTAGCTTGCGTCGCGCCTTGATCAATCCAACGGGTGGGAATTTGAGAGTGCCTGGTAATCCCGACTTTTAAAGCAGAAGTATTAGCCAGATAAACATCATGCGGTACAAAACAATTTTGCTTTGCCCATTCTGGTTCACGACAGCTACCCGCAAAATAATGACAAGTTTCTGGTTTCATCATACACAAGTCACAACGGGCTAATTTTTTCATACAAGGGAAACAATACCCTTGCGAAAAGCTTTTGTTGGTTTTTCGTCCGCAGTTGAGACAATTAATCGAACCATTAAACTTTAACTTTAAGGTATTACCAAGATAAGAATTGAGGTAAATTTCCTTCTCGCCAACAGGTAAAAAATAATCAACCGGATTGTTTAACTCCGAACGCATTTTTCTTATTGAACCAACATGCATAATAAGCTCTTTTATCATTATCTTCTGATATTATATACCCGTGCCAATTGAAAATTCTTGTTTCAGTGGCAATTAAAAAGTTTTTACAAATTCCATAGTCGCAGAATATTAAACTGGGTTATTATACAGCACCGTATCCCGCCCAGAATAACACCTATGTTCAAATCACCAAAGTTTTCTCCTGCAACCTTTCTACTGTCTATGGTCTTTGTGTTGTCTTTTACTTTTGGTATCTGGTTGGTGCTTTTAAATAACTTTGTCATTGAGCGTGCTAATTTTACCGGTGTGGAAATTGGTATTTTACAAAGTATTCGGGAAATCCCTGGTTTTCTGGCATTTACTGCAGTTTTTTTGCTCTATATTTTCCGCGAGCAAACTTTTGCACTCGTCTCCTTGGGGTTGATGACCATCGGTATCGCCATAACAGGTTTTTACCCCAGTGCCACCGGGCTATATCTCACCACTTTTATCATGTCTACCGGCTTTCATTATTTTGAAACCATGAATAAATCTCTGACTCTGCAATGGATGGAGAAATCCAAAACCTCTCGCTTTTTAGGCAAATCCATGTCTATCAAAGCATTCGCTTCACTTTTTGCTTATAGCTTGATCTGGTTGCTGATGGATCAATTTAAGGTGGAATATCAATGGATGTATCTTTTTGCCGGGTTGACCGGCTTGATATCTGTAATTTTCATTGCCTTTGCCTTTCCACATTTCAAACCTAAATCAGTACAACATCGTAAATTAATCTTTAAAAGGCGCTATTGGCTGTACTATGCCTTAATCTTTTTCAGTGGTGCCAGACGACAAATATTTATGGTGTTTGCTGGTTTTATGATGGTAGAGAAATTTGGCTATAGTGTCGGAGAAATCAGTGTATTATTTATTATTAACTATGTTTTTAATTTTCTTTTTGCCACGAAAATTGGCCAATGGATCGGGCATATTGGCGAAAGACGAGCCTTACTAATTGAATACAGTGGCTTGATTATTATCTTCACTAATTATGCCTTCGTTACCAATGGAACTTTTGCTGCCGGTCTGTATGTACTCGACCATCTGTTTTTTGCATTTGCCATTGCTATGAGTACTTATTTTCAAAAAATTGCGACGCCAGAAGATATCGCCTCTACCGCAAGTGTCAGTTTTAGCATTAACCACATTGCGGCTATTGTCATACCGGTATTACTGGGCATACTGTGGACTTACTCCATCAGTGCCGTTTTCATGGTCGGTGTTTTTTTTGCAATCTGTTCTTTGGTTTTGGCACTCAATATCCCACAATCACCCTGTGAAGGCAATGAAACACGATGGGGGAAATCAGCCATACCAGATAATCTCCAGCACTAATCTATGCTCATAGGTAGGACCTTAAGGGAAAATACAACACACAAGAAGTTGGCATTCCGATCTTTCACCCTTTGTCATATAAAGGAGCAGTCTCCTTTATTGTCCTCTTGATCGCATCACAGCATGATCCCTGTCCCCCTGACCGCATCACAGCATGCTCCCTATCATCCTGACCGCATCACAGCATGCTCTCTGTCATCCTGACCGTAGCGACAGCGCAGTGGTAGGATCTTGCTCTTGCTAGAACCACCAGTCTCAGCACTGAGGATGCAGTAAAGCTGTTTTTTTTGCCTTCAAGATCCTTCGATAAACTCAGGATGACACAAAATTGGACTCAGGATGACACAAAATTAGACCTGTCCTCCTGATCGCAACGCAGCGTGATCCCTGTCCTCTTCATCGCAACGCAGCATGATCCCTGTCCTCCTGATCGCATCACAGCATGATCCCTGTCATCCTGACCGTAGCGACAGCGCAGTGGAAGGATCTTGCTCTTGCTAGAACCACCGACCTCAGCACTGAGGATGCAGTAAAGCTGTTTTTTTTGCCTTCAAGATCCTTCGATAAACTCAGGATGACACAAAATTGGACTCAGGATGACACAAAATT
>CAZKUH010000134.1:0-6465 GCA_964555895.1 uncultured Enterobacterales bacterium | reverse complement strand
AAAAATAATGTTATCTATTCATTGATATCGCTTTATTTTAGCTTGAAGGATACGGTTAAAATGACTGATAAGCTGGTCTATCGTTTGTTTCTTCGGTGTGGTTTTGTCAGTGCAACGATAGTTCGTCTATTTGTTCAATTTATACTGATCTTTCCTGACAGTTTAAGCAGAAAAAGTTGCATTTCATGGCTCGAATCCTTAAGGTGTTCGCTGCATGGTCTAAAACGATAACCGCTCATATTGCAGAGGATGCTTTGTGAGGTTTTAGCGGCAAGTATCTAGCTGACATTAAAAAATATAAGTTATTGATATTTGACTGAAAATAATAGTTCGACCGGAGTTTTTCAAGACCAATGGTTTGATATGGTCATTTTACCATTAGTAAATAATATTTATTCCATTTAAGGGGATTTCTATGGATTACACTTTATATGTGCCGCCAGTTCTAGGCATTGTTGGGCTGATCGCGGCCTTTGTTATTTTCAAAATTGTTGCTTCTTATCCAGCGGGTGACGGTGTTGTCGCAAAAATTGGTGCTCAAATACATTCCGGGGCAATGGTTTTCATGCAGCGTGAATTCAAAATGTTGGCAATTTTTGCGGTTTTGCTGACAATTTTACTTTATATCTATTTGGGACAAAATACTGCGGTTGCTTTTGTTGCAGGTGCTTTGTCTTCTGCTTTAGCCGGTTATATTGGCATGTATGCAGCGACCAAAGCCAATATCCGAACGACTATTGCTGCGCATGAAAAAGGTGCATCTTCGGCGTTAACGGTGGCATTTTTTGGTGGCTCTGTCATGGGCTTGAGCGTGGCTTCTTTGGGGCTATTGGGTTTGGGTGTACTTTATTACTTCTTTGGCGGCAGTGATATACACGCCATTGAAGGTTTTGGTATGGGGGCATCTACAGTGGCCTTATTTTCCAGGGTTGGCGGGGGCATTTTCACAAAAAGTGCAGATATTGGTGCCGATCTGGTTGGTAAACTGGAAGCGGGCATCCCGGAAGACGACCCAAGAAATCCTGGCGTTATAGCCGATAATGTAGGCGATAATGTAGGTGATGTTGCCGGCATGGGTTCTGATATCTTTGAATCTTATTGTGGCTCGATGATTGCCACCATGGCAATAGCGGCAACGATGACTGCTTCGGTTTTGGGGGTGCAATCAAAGTTGATGTTTTTACCCTTGGCGCTGGCTTCGACTGGGCTCGTGGCCTCATTGATAGGGATTTTCCTGGTGAAACTGATGTCAACACAGAGTCCTGAAGTGGCTCTGCGAGTTGGAACGATCTTTGCCGCAGTGGTATTTATTCTGGCCGCTTATTTTCTCATTAATTATCAACAAGTTTCTCTCAACGTCTGGTATGCGGTGCTTGCAGGAGCCGTAGGTGGTATTGGTATTGGTTTGGTGACAGAATATTATACTTCAGCGAAACCGATAAGGGATATTGCGGCAGCAGGAAGTACGGGTGCGGCGACAGTGATTATCACGGGTCTTTCCGTTGGCAAGCAATCGGTTGTTGTCCCGGTGTTGATTATTGTTGCAATCATTGGCGTATCAACACATTTAGCCGGTCTTTACGGTGTGGGTATTGCAGCCGTTGGGATGTTGGCAACGGTAGGTATTACCATGGCAATTGATGCCTATGGCCCCGTAGCTGATAATGCTGGTGGTATTGCGGAAATGAGTGGCATGGGTGAAGAAACCAGAAAAATTACCGATTCACTGGATGAGTTAGGTAACACGACCGCTGCGATTGGTAAGGGCTTTGCCATTGGTGCAGCGGCGCTGGCAGCATTAGCCATTATTTCGGCTTTTCAGCAAACCATGTTGCACAAAAATCCTGACTTTTCGCTGTCATTAAGTGAACCCATGGTACTGATGGGGTTATTTATTGGCGGTATCATTCCATATTTAATCGCTGCGTTAACTTTGACTGCTGTTGGTGATGCCGCGATGGAAATGATCACAGAAATTCGCCGCCAATTTAAGGAAATTGCCGGATTACTGGAAGGTAAAGCTGAACCGGACAGTGATCGCTGTGTTGATATTGCGACCACTGCAGCGTTAAAGAAAATGATTTTACCGGGCGTTATTGCGGTATCTGCGCCACCTTTAATTGGCTTAACCCTGGGCGCAGAAGCCTTGGGTGGAATGCTGGCGGGTGCTTTGTTGACCGCAGTGTTGCTGGCGCTAAAAATGGCGAATGCCGGTGGTGCCTGGGATAATGCCAAGAAATACGTTGAAAAAGGCCATTTTGGTGGGAAAGGTAGCGATACTCATACGGCCACAGTTGTCGGTGATACTGTAGGTGATCCCTACAAGGATACTTCTGGTCCATCGATGAATATTCTTATCAATGTTATGGCCATTGTGTCACTGGTCATTGCCCCTTTGCTTTAGTATCGGCCTGTAGGTTGATTTTTACAGCGGAAGTTCATGCTGAACAGCAATATTTGATACAACAAAAAAGGGCTTTATCCAGCCCTTTTTTGTTGGCTAATTTTTGTATTTTAGTGGAGATTCTGTAAATATTTGCCATAATATTGTTAATTATTACTTGATACTTGACTAATCGATAGCAAAATATTTATGAAGGAATTTACTTGCCCCGAGTTTGATGAGCTGGAACAGGAACTAAAACAAGATTTTTATGCCAGCACGCAGGAATCCATTGAAATTATGGATAGTTGTGTCGACAGGTTGGCAGTCGAAAATAACATGGCTGACTTGAATGAGCTTTTCCGTGCGGTTCATTCGGTAAAAGGCAATTGCAATATGGTGTTCATCGCGCCTATTGTGGAATCGCTCCATGTGCTGGAAGAAATAGTGACTGATGTGCGGGATGGCACTTATCCTTATGATGCCAGTTATGGAGCTTTTTTCCAGGCGGTTATTCATGAAACCGATGAAGTACTGCGGACATTGATGAATGTAGGTAGAGGAGATCAACAGCTACTGGATCAATTAGCGCAGTTAACAATCGAGGTGCATAGTGCGAATGATGAGGAGCGCATTGAGTTAGCCATGCTTTGTACGGATGCTATTTTACAATCTCATTTTTCCCTGGAAACTGCCAGAGAAGAAATGGCACAGCGTCTACAAAGAGAACATAATAATGAGACTTCAACGAATAGCGAAATTGAAGACGAGCAAAAGGATTTATCTCAACACAATATTGATGCGGCACTAAACTTTTTTCAGGCCTTGGTTGCCAGTGCTTATGTTTTGGATGAATGGCGACCTGTCAGGTTGCAGCGGACGTTGCAACTTTGTGAGGATTTGAATCAGCAATTTTCTCAGGCTGTCGATCCGATTCAATTAAAAGCGGCCGTTTATGTGCATGAATTTGGCATGAGAATGGTGCCAGAGTTTATTTTAAACAAACAGAGTGCGCTCGAAGCCAGTGAAACAAAAATTGTGCAAAATCATGTCAATATTGCGGCTGGTTTATTAAATCAGATCCCGGGTTTTTCGGTGGCAGCAAAAATATTAACGGCACACCATGAACGTTTTGATGGCAAAGGTTACCCTGATCGTTTATCTGCCGAGCAAATCCCTGTCGGGGCTGTTATTCTGGCCATGACGGATACTTTTATAGCGATTACTAGTGATCGCGCGGATCGCTCTTATAAAAAAACTTTGATGACCGCTGTAAGAGAAATTAATACCGAAAAAAATAAACAGTTCGCCGAAGAACAGGTAAACATATTTAATAATTTGATTAAAAGTTCGTATATAGGCAAAGCCAAGTGGTGAAAACCATAACCAGGCTTTATTTAAATTTCAAACGTTTCCTTAAGTTTTTTTTCTAGCAGAATATTCTTTAGCACCACATAATCAGGTAAGCCATTTTTATACGGGGGATAATCTTCACCCATAATAAGTGGTTGCAGATAGGCTCTGGCTTTGTCAGTGATACCGAATCCGTCATCGGTAATATAATCCTTGGGCAGCATTTTTTCTACATTGGCTACGTCACCCAGAGCGGCTTCTGCAATGGACCAGGTATATGGACTCTGGCTGTCGCGTTGAATAATGGGCAGCATGGCATTTTTACCGGCAAGCGCCATTTCCATCGCGGCTTTCCCCATGGCATAGGCTTGCTCAACGTCAGTTTTGGAGGCGACATGTCTGGCAGCTCGTTGCAGGTAATCCGATACCGCCCAGTGATATTTGTATCCAAATTTTGCTTTTACCAGATTGGCTATCACTGGTGCGACGCCACCTAATTGACTGTGGCCAAAGGCATCAACGGTGCCAGAATCTGCCAGAAATTTACCTTGTGCATCTTTAACGCCTTCGGAAACTACAATGGCACAATAGCCATATTGTTTCACACAATAATCTACTTTGGTGAGGAATGCCTGCTCATCAAAGACGATTTCAGGAAACAGAATAATATGGGGGGCATCACCGTCTTTTTCTGCTGCAATACCGCCGGCAGCGGCAATCCAGCCGGCGTGGCGCCCCATGACTTCCATGACGAATACTTTGGTCGATGTCGCAGCCATGGAGGCGACATCAAAACCAGCCTCACGGATAGAGACAGCAATGTATTTTGCCACAGAGCCAAATCCCGGACAGTTATCTGTGAGTGGTAAATCGTTATCAACGGTTTTCGGGATGCCGAGACAGGTCATCGGATAACCCATGGTCTCACTGAGTTGGGAAACCTTGTGGGCCGTATCCATAGAGTCACCACCGCCGTTATAAAAAAAATAACGAATGTTATGCGCTTTAAAAACTTCAATCAGACGTTCATACTGTGCACGGTTTTCTTCGATACTTTTGAGTTTATAGCGACAGGAACCAAAGGCGCCAGCCGGGGTATATCGCAAAGCGTTGATACTCTCTTCTGATTCTAGGCTGGTATCGATTAGTTCTTCTTTGAGGGCGCCAATAATGCCATTTTTACCAGCAAAAATTTTGCCTATTTTGTCTGGATATTTTCTTGCTGTTTCGATAAGTCCAGCTGCTGATGCATTAATAACAGCCGTAACGCCGCCTGATTGGGCATAAAAAGCATTGGCAGGTTGTTGGTGAGCGGATGGCATAGTGACTCCTAAAAAATGGCTATATTATATTCCAAGAATAATGCAAGAATATGACATTCTGACGTACTATAATAGTTCTTTTTTCAATGTAGTGATATCAGTTGATTTAGTTGGGGATGGAGGTTGTCGTGGGATAGGGTTAGTGGATAGAGAGTTGTTGTCCGCCACCCACTAACGTATCATGCGGGTACTTTGATCCGGCTCGAGTTAACGACCCTTAATTATTATGGCAAAAATTCATATTTTAGGGATCTGTGGTACTTTTATGGGTGGTATTGCCCGGATAGCGTCGTCTATGGGGCATCGAATCTCTGGCTGCGACAGTAACACCTATCCACCTATGAGTACTCAGCTCGAGTCATTGGGTATTCAGCTGTTTGAGGGATTCGAGCCGGATAATATACCGGATGATATTGATTTGGTCATCATCGGCAACGCGCTTTCGCGGGGTAATCCTGCGGTTGAATTTGTACTGAATCAGGGGCTACCCTATACTTCCGGCCCACAATGGCTTTCCGAGCAAGTGTTACAGCACAAATGGGTGCTGGCAATTGCCGGTACGCATGGAAAAACCACCACCACCAGCATGTTGGCGTGGATATTAGAATATTGTGGTTATGAACCGGGTTATTTAATTGGTGGTGTGGCGAAAAATTTTGCTCATTCAGCTAGGGTGACAGCATCGAACTTTTTTGTCATAGAAGCTGATGAATATGATACTGCTTTTTTTGATAAGCGATCGAAAATGATCCACTATCAAGCAAAAACTCTGGCGATTAATAATCTTGAATTTGATCATGCTGATATTTTTAAAGATCTGGATGCTATTCAAACACAATTTCATCATGTTGTTCGAATTGTACCGGAGATAGGGCAAATTATTTATGCGCAAAATGATGAGGCCATCGCTCAGGTGTTAGAAAAAGGCTGCTGGTCTGAAAAGATCACAGTAGGAGAATCCGCAGATTGGCAATGGCAGTTACTTCATCCGTCAGGGAATCACTTTAAAATAAGCAACCACAAACATCAGTTACAAGGAGAAATCAGTTGGGATCTTATTGGTCTGCATAATGTGGCCAATGCCAGCATTGCAGTCGCCGCAGCTTTTCATGTGGGGATCTTACCGGTTCATGCGGCAAAAGCCCTAGAGAGTTTTGCCGGGGTAAGCCGCCGTCTTGAGTTAAAAGCACAGATAAACGACATTACAATTTATGATGATTTTGCTCATCATCCGACGGCAATTGAAACGACGCTTAAAGGTTTGCGTGGAAAAGTTGCAAAAAAAAGAATTATCGCTTTGGTTGAACTGCGATCAAATACCATGAAAATGGGGGTGCATAAGGATAAATTGCTCAATTCTTTGGCCTGTGCCGATCTTGTTGGGTTATTATTTTCTGAATCAATCAC
>CAZKUH010000133.1:0-6473 GCA_964555895.1 uncultured Enterobacterales bacterium | reverse complement strand
TTAATGGTATTTCATTTGCGGGCGTTGGGGATGGCACGACCATAGATTATATCCAGGTTCATGAAAATCTGGATGACGGTGTGGAATTCTTTGGCGGCACAGTCAATGTTAAACACGTTGTTTTAACCGGTAATGGAGACGATGGTTTTGACTGGTCTTTTGGTTGGACGGGCAAAGCACAGTTTGTTTATACTCAGGCCAATGACTCTGTTGGCAATCGTGGTATTGAAGCAGACAACGGCGAACAGCATCCGGCTGCAACGCCTCAAACATCTCCGGAAATAGCCAACTTTACCATCGTTGGTGGCAATGTACCCAACGCAAATTCCGAAGGCATTCTACTAAGACATGGAACGGCAGGCAAGCTACACAATATTGTCGTTACAGGCCCGACAGGTATGGGAGAATGTCTAGAAGTGGACAGTTTTCCAGAGACACGTGCACATGCTGCCGATGGCACGCTCACTATCGATAATTCAGTTATCGCCTGTGACAATGGCGAAAATTTTAAAGGTAGCGCTACGGCAACGCTAACGACTGAACAATGGTTTCTTGGACAACAAGGCAATGTCGCCTTCACCAGCTCATCGGCACTACAACTGGAAGTAAATGGCTACATGCCATCAACCAACTCTCCGTTATTGGGAAGTGGACTGGATGTTTCCACAGTGGATAATTTTTTTGACACGGTCAATTATATTGGTGCTTTTGATGGTACCAATGATTGGACTGAAGGCTGGACTGTTGGCGTCCGTGGTGGTTTCCCAGCGAATATTCAAAATGCGATTCAGAAAGGATTAGCCACAAATGTATCGGCTGAATTCCCACAAGTTACCGATAAACCTTTTTATCGTCTGGCACTAGATACAGTTTTTGTAGAAGATACCACCTTAACAAATGACGTCTACTGGGTGCTGAGTGGCCGCACCGCAGTGGGTAATGATCGTGCCAATAGTAGTACTTTATATATCCAGCCAGGTACCACCATAATTGGCGAAACCGGTAATGACTTCCTCGTGGCGAGACGTGGTTCCAAAATTGAGGCGGTAGGGACCAGAAATGCACCTATTACCATGACCTCTATCCAGGATATCACTGGACAGGCAACGGGAATAGGGCAATGGGGTGGGCTGGTGTTGCTTGGGAATGCACCCACTAATTTGTGTGATGGTAATGGCGATAATATCTCTGATGCCACAGAATTAGCGAATTGTAGCGTTAATGCCGAAGGCAATGCCGGCTTATATGGCGGTGATAAACCGAATGATAATTCAGGCACCTTACGTTATGTCGTGGTCAAATATGCCGGTAAAGCACTCAGTTCTGGTAATGAACTTAATGGTATTTCATTTGCGGGCGTTGGGGATGGCACGACCATAGATTATATCCAAGTTCATGAAAATCTGGATGACGGTGTGGAATTTTTCGGTGGGACGGTTAATGTGCGACACGTTGTTTTAACCGGTAATGGAGACGATGGTTTTGACTGGTCCTTCGGTTGGACGGGAAGAGCACAATTTGTTTACACCCAGGCCAATGACTCGGTGGGGAACCGCGGTATTGAAGCGGACAATGGCGAACAGCATCCAGCAGCAGGGCCGCAAACTGATCCACTAATCTCTAATTTCACCATTATTGGTGGCAATGTACCCAACAAGAATTCCGAAGGGGTATTACTGCGTCATGGTACCGCAGGCCGATTACATAATATATTTATCACAGGGCCTGCTGGCATGGGCGAGTGTCTAGAAGTAGATTCCTTCCCTGAAACTCAAGCACATGTAGCAGATGGTAGCTTAATCATGACCAATTCAATTGTCGCCTGCGAAAACGGAGAAAATTTTAAAGGAAATGCTACCACCGCCATAACCACAAAGGATTGGTTTCTTGGACAATCTGGCAACGCTGAATACAACAATGTTGAAGTGATTAAATTATTGGCTGATGGCTTTACGCCAAAAGCCGGATCACCGCTGCTGGGTTCTGGTTTAGATGTTGCTGCAACTTATAGCGACCCATTTTTCACCAGCACCAACTATATTGGCGCATTTGATGGGATCACTAACTGGATGGATGGCTGGACCGTTGGTGTAAATGCAGGCATTCCAAAAGCTGTGACCGCAGTGGATGCTCAAGGTATAGCAGTAGATGTGTCGAGTCAGTATCCACAGATTACTGATAAACCGGTGTATAAACTCAATGTAGGTGCGGTTCTGATTGCCGATGCTGTATTAACCAATGATAAACACTGGATAATCAAAGGGCTCACTGGCGTCGGTAATGATAATGCAGATAGTGCCACTTTATACATAGAGCCTGGCACAACCATTATCGGTGAGACAGGAGAGGATTTTTTGGTTGCTCGTCGCGGTTCAAAAATTGAAGCGCTGGGTAGTTCAAGTGCACCCATCACGTTTACTTCTATTCAGGATATGACAGGATTAACCACTGGCATAGGCCAATGGGGTGGGCTGGTGTTGCTTGGGAAAGCGCCTACAAATCTGTGCGATGGCAATGGCGATAATATTGCAGATGCGACAGAGCTGGCAAATTGTGGCGTCAATGCTGAGGGTAACGCCGGTCTATACGGTGGTGACAAACCTCATGATAATTCCGGCACCCTGCGTTACGTCATCGTCAAATATGCCGGTAAAGCACTCAGTTCCGGTAACGAGCTTAATGGTATTTCATTTGCCGGAGTTGGTGATGGCACCACCGTAGATTTTATTCAGGTTCATGAAAATCTGGATGACGGTGTGGAATTCTTTGGCGGCACAGTCAATGTTAAACACGTTGTCTTAACCGGCAATGGCGATGATGGCTTTGACTGGTCTTTCGGTTGGACCGGTAAAGCGCAATACGTGATCACTAAAGCCAACGATTTAACTGGTAACCGTGGTATTGAAGCCGACAATGGCGAACTACACCCTGGAGCGACACCGCAAACTAGTCCAATCGTGGCAAATTTCACCATTATCGGCGGAAATGTTCCTTTGGCTAATTCCGAAGGCATTCTGTTACGTCATGGTACTGCGGGTCAATTATACAACATGATCGTAACCGGCCCGAGCGGGATGGGTGAATGTCTTGAAGTCGATAATTTCCCCGAAACCCAGGCACATGCAGCAGATGGCACCCTGACCATAAACAATTCAGTCATTGCCTGTGAAAACGGCGAGAACTTTAAAGGCAATGCGACCGCGAGCTTAACCACCGAAAACTGGTTTCTGGGTCAAGCTGGAAACGCTGTTGCTGCCACACGTGCGGATGTTATCAATGGTTATTCAACAGTGACCACGGCAGTGCCTGCTGATGTAAAAGCGCTGGATAATTTCTTCGACACCGTTGATTTTATTGGTGCAGTCAAAACAGGCAATGACTGGACTGCTGGCTGGGTCACAGTGGGTCTGCAATAAGAGGCTTAAATGCATAAGTCGAGTCAGATGGAAAGGGTGGTCACACCTTTTCCATTCCTTTTTACTTTTATTTAAGGTTCTTAATTTTAAAATTATCGCACAGATAATTTTTGGAGCAAACCATGAAAAACAATTTAAAAAAAATCAAACCTGGGGAAATTTACGGCTGGCTCATGTTGGCACTGTTTGCTGGCGTACTACCCCTTGGAATTTTTGCCGCTGAAAAAGATCAAGCGACAAAAAAACAGGATGACACGCTGGAAGAAGTGGTGGTTACTGGCAGTCGTTTGCAAGGTAGCGCACAAGCCGTGCTGGATGAAAGAAAACAACAAGCATTTGTCGCTGACATTTTAGGTGCCGATCAAATTTCTCGAACCGGCGATAGTGATGCAGCCTCTGCATTGAGACGAGTGACCGGTTTGACCCTGGTTGACGGTAAATATATTTATATTCGTGGATTGGGCGAGCGTTATTCAAGCACACAACTTAATAGTACCAGTGTTCCGAGTCCGGATCCGACCCGTTCTGTTTTACCGTTAGATTTGTTTCCTTCATCAATTATCGAGAGTTTGAGTGTGCAAAAATCTTATTCTCCCGATCTACCCGCACATTTTGCCGGTGGCAATGTTAATGTCCGCACAAAATCCATTCCAACGGAAACCATCGTTAAAGTCGCACTTCAAATAGGCACAAATTCGGCGAATAAAAGTGCACCATTTTACGCGGGTGGTGAGGATGACTGGCTGGGCAGTGATGATGGCACCAGAGCATTATCGCCAGCATTTGCACAAGCTTTTGCCAATGGCGGCATCGATACGCTTAACGCCACTGATGCCATTGCATTGTTCCGTTCAATCAATAGAAATATCGATGCAAAACCAATAGCTATGGATCCGGATATTGGTCTAAATTTAACTTTTGGTGGAAAAAAAGATATTGGAGATATTTCTCAAATAGGCGCATTGGCCGCAGTTTCATATCGCAATGAATGGCAAGTCAGTAATGAGCGCAATGTCAATAATCTTGCCAGAACCTCAGCGGGGATCCGGATCAACGAATTTGATGATGGCACTTCTACCGAACATACGGTCAAATGGAGTGCGATGGTTAATCTGGGTTATGATTATAATGAAAACAATCATTTTGAATTAAATAATATTTTTCTGAAGGATACCAGAGACCGATTAAGAGATCGCCGCCATGAATCAACCAACACCATCAATGAGCCGGATCTTTCACAAAGAAAAATTGACATTCTTTATGAAGAAAGGGTACTGGAAACGCATCAATTAAAGGGGCGCCATAATTTTCCCAAGTTGATGAATTTGGGCGTGGACTGGTTTTATTCTAAAAGTAATACCAGGCGAAAAGCGCCGGGTGGTTTTGAAACAACTTTCAGACTCGATACCATTAATAACGGTTCAGGGCCTCAAGTCGTTTCCTCTATCGCCCAGGATGTCAACACCAGATACCGTTTTCAGAATCTCAATGACGACGTTAAAGATTCCGGGGTAAATTTATCATTGCCGTTGTATTTTGATGACTGGAGCGTTGAACTAAAAGCAGGTTCAGATTTTGTTGAAAAAAATCGTGATGCAGAAAACATTGATATCGGGATACAAAATTTCGCCATCCCCGCACAATTTTTAACGGGTGATAATTTTGCCCAGATATTCTCGGATAACGGCCTTTCCCAAAGCGGTTATACACTGAGGTTGAATGACGGTACGGGTAATGGAGATAAATATCGAGCAGCGACATTAATCGATGCTTATTATGTTATGGGTGATTTTGAAATAGGCAGTCACTGGCGATTAACCGGCGGGGTACGTTACGAGAGTTTTCGCCAGGTCTCAGTTCCATTTAAACCCCACTCTGAGTTTTTTGCCGGCACCACCCAAGAACTTGCTGCGTTGCCTTTAAAGGAAAATAATTTATTTCCTTCTTTGGCGGCAACCTACATCATGAATAGCGAAATGCAGTTTCGTCTTAACTATTCGCAAACCGCTATTCGTCCAGACTTCAGGGACGTTACCACAAGTTTCTATGTTGATCCATTAACTGAATTTCTCGTTCGAGGCTCGACATCATTACAAAGTTCCGCCATTGATAATTTCGATTTTCGCTGGGAATGGTATCTGGAAAGTGGCGAGAATCTTTCGGTTGCGCTGTTCCTTAAAAACATTTCCAACCCCATAGAGCAAATTGAACTGCCGAGTGCGACTGAGGGTGCGCCTTTGTTGTTGACGGCTAATGCTGAAGATGGATTTGTGCAGGGGATTGAATTCGAGTTTCTCAAGAATTTCTCATTTATAAGTGATGATTACGCCAATTTTTTCACCACCGGCAATTTAACCTTTTCAAAATCAGAGGTCAATATCTGCGCCAATACAGATCCTAATCGATTTTGTTTGTTTGAAGATCAATTGCGGCAAGCCTTAAATACCAGTGAAAGTGTTACTTCCGTTATCACCAACAACACCCGACGGTTAATTGGCCATTCAGAATGGGTGGCTAACTTGCAGTTGGGTTGGGATTCGGTGAATGGCGAACATTCTGCAACATTGGTTTATAACGTTTTTGGGCCACGTATTATTGTACCGGGAGTGAATGGGTTTGCTGATGCTCAAGAACAATCTTTTAACTCGCTGGATGTGGTTTATACCTGGTTTCCAACTTACGATAGCACGTTAAAAGTTCGTTTAAGAAATCTACTGAATGAAAAAAAGGTCATTAAACAGGAAGGTGTAGACCTTTTAAGAAAAACTGTTGGTACGGATTTTATTATTCAATACAGTATAGAATTCTAATGGTTTGTATTCACAATTGAACCTTGAGAGAGTAATAAAAGAGGAATAATTACTCTCTCAAACTTTCCAACAACACCATATAAATTCTCATAGGTAGGTACTTAAGAGAAAATACAACACAAAAAAATAGAAAAATTAGGCGGATTGGGTGAATTCAAACTAAGTGAAGCCTTGAACGGGTTTTGAGTTCAATAATAGGGGTATCTTCTATTGAGATTTGTTTTGAGCGGGGTCTTGTTATTCACAG
>CAZKUH010000132.1:0-6479 GCA_964555895.1 uncultured Enterobacterales bacterium | reverse complement strand
TCCTCACCCGGCTCGGCCCAACCCCACACTCGGTCGGCCTGCTGCTGTTGAAGAATAGAACTTTGGTCGACTAGGTCCATTGATAAAAACCGTACAGAAGCAATTAAATCATTTCGATTAACCACTAGCCAAGATCCGTTATTTGCAGATGGTTGGTCTAGTTATGGTATCAGCCTTGCCTATTCCTTACCAAGTGAAGCTGCTTTGGGAATGAATATTGATCAACACCTCATTGAGACCAAAAGAGCCCTTGAAATGGCATTAAAGATTGATCCCGATAATGTAAGAGCTATGGCTGGCTTGGTCATTGTGTATTTAGGTCAAGATTTTAATATTGAAAAAGCCAGTGAATATGCTGACCAAGCTGTTCGATTGGCTCCTAACGCATCAGAAACTTATTATTCTCTAGGATATCTCTTATCTTTAAAAGGCGATTTTATACATTCATTACAGGCATATGAACGAGCGATAACTCTTGACCCATTGAATTTAACCGTCGCAAAAGTTGTTGCTGAGTTATTGGCTTCTTATGGTGATTATGATGGTGTTATTCAATTCCGTAAAAAATGTAGAGACTGCAATGATTTAATATTTGAATATGATATTGCACAATTTATTGCTGCTCGTCGAGGTGGTACAAAACAACAAATACGCCTATCTGCGGCACAACTTCATCATACGGTTAGAAACAAATTAAAAACTGATGTTCACTTTGAAAACGATTATTTAGGCGAATTTTGGCTCAAAGTTACTGAGTCAGAAATGGTTGAATGGCAATTAGGTGGTGCAAAACCGCAATCTGCCGAATTATTAAAAACGATTAATTTAGAATGCCAATTTTGTTATTTTACAGGTGCAATGATTGTTGCTAACTTAGGTGATTATGATGTTGCCTTTAGGATTCTTAATAGCTCAATGGTAGGTCAGCGTTACAACTTATTTTTTTTAGTGGAACCTCTGGGACTTGATACCTGGCCAGATGAATTCAGACGTGATCCCCGCTTTCACACTTTTTGGCAACGCCCTGGCATGCCAGAACTCGCTAAAATATTACGTGAAAATGGCAAAGATGCAGCTTTACCTATGCCAACTAAAGGATCTGATAAAAAACTCGATAGCAAGCTAGTCGAGTTTTAAAACAATCCTGGCTACTGAGTTAGTTCTTTTTTACTATCAAGTTCTCATTGGCAGACACTTAAGGACACTTCTATTACAAAAAATGAGTCATGCCGAAAGCTGGCTCCACGATTAAAAGGAGTGAAACACCTTGAAAACAAAAGTTGTGCAATCAATAGCAGAATGCGAAGATAACAAAAAAATATAAGGAGTGTTTAATGTTGTTTGTTTTTATCATAGCAGGGGCCATTTTAACCGCAATCGTATTTCAAAAAGTTGATTTTTCCTTTTTAGGGGCTTTTTTAGGATTTATTGTCTGGCGAATGAACAAACTGTCTTCTGAAATAGTACAGCTTAGACAGACCTTGCATGATTTAGCCGGTAGACGACAATCCGATGCTTCTCAAACCCCCTCTGTTCAAACTGTTTCCATGGCAGTATCAGATGCTTCGATACAAAATGCTACTGTAAATTCTCCATCTTCAGAGCCTGAAACTGAAACGGATGTTCTGCATCGTTCTGATACCTCTCAATCCCAGTCAGCGGTAATTGAGGTAGTCAATCCTCAAAGCGGATCACCTGCTCAGCAAGTGGAACAAACTCAGCAAACTACATTTCCAACCAGCAATTTTTTCGATAAAGCAATACTGTTTGTAAAAGACTACTTTACTCAAGGTAATGTGGTCGTACGTGTGGGTGCAGTTATTTTATTCTTCGGTGTCGCTTTTCTGCTTAAATATGCTGCTGAAAACTCCAGTATATCAATGGAAACAAGATTGATTTCAGTGGCGGTTGCTGCCATCGTTTTATTAGTTTTTGGCTGGAGGCTTAAAGATAAAAATCAGGGTTATGGATTAATTCTACAAGGTACAGCGGTTGGTATTTTATACATCACTTTGTTTGTTTCATTTCGACTTTACTCGCTATTGCCTGCCGGTTTTGTTTTCTCTATGTTATTTATATTTAGTGGACTGGCAATGGCATTGGCTATCTTACAAAACTCACATTCGTTAGCCGTATTATCAGCAACCGGTGGTTTTTTGGCGCCAGTGCTAACGTCTACCGGTGCGGGTAGCCATGTTGCACTGTTCAGTTATTACGCTATTTTAAACCTGGGTATATTTGGAGTGGCCTGGTATCGCTCCTGGCGATTACTTAATTTAATTGGTTTCGCGTTTACCTTTATTATTGGATCTGCCTGGGGTGTGATGAGATATCAGCCTGCTGATTTTGCTACCACAGAACCATTTTTAATTTTATTCTTTTTACTATACAGTGCAATTGCTTTGTTGTTTGCCACCAAACAGAAACCTCTCCTCAAAGGTTATGTGGATTCCAGCTTGGTTTTTGGGCTTCCTATCATCAGTTTTTCATTGCAGGTAGCAATGGTACGTTCTTTTGAATTTGGATTGGCCTGGAGTGCTTTTGCTTTAGGTGGATTTTACCTTGCAAGTGCCTTTATGGTATTACGGGGTAAAAATAGTCATTTGAAAATTATTGCTGAGGCTTATCTTGCCCTTGGTATTATTTTCACTTCGCTTGTTATCCCTCTGGCGTTAGACGGGGAGTGGACTTCTGCCGCGTGGGCAATAGAAGGAGGCGGTCTCGTCTGGTTAGGATTAAGGCAATCACGATGGTTCCCGAAATATTTCGGTGCCTTAATTCAATTTGCGGGTGGCGTGCTGTTCTTATCTGAACTGAAAAGAAACGGTTTTGATAGTGCGCTTTTTGGTTCCGATCTGTTAGGCATTATATTGGTAGCATTAGCGGCTTTATTTTCCAGTTATCAAATATGGAAACGTAGGGAGTCACTTCCTGTTTATGAGGCACGCAGCTATTTGCTGTTTTTAATCTGGGGCTTGATGTGGTGGTATTTTGGCGGATTTGCCGAAATTGAACAACATTTCTCAGGCCCAGTCAGTGCAATAAATGCTTTACTGTTGTTTATCTCACTCAGTGGGTTGTTAGCTTACCGTGTCGAAATAATTAACAGCTGGTTTTCACTAAGAATAATTAATTGGTTAACTTTTATCTCGCTGTTTATGGTTGGTTTGTTTTATTTTATGGCGCCTTTTCATCAGGCCAGGTTTTTTAATTCCTGGGTGGGTTTGTTTTGGCTATTTGCCCTTGTGAGTTTTTACTGGAGTCTGTACCACCGGGAGCGACCAATTGCTTTAATCAATGACAGACAGAGAAATCGAACCGAATTAAGACCTTGGTTACACCTGGCTGCCTTACTCAGTTTAATTACTTTTAGCATTGTAGTTACCAAGTCGGGTTTTAGATTTATGGGATTTAACCACAGTAGTTGGAGCATCAGTTTATATGCCATACTGGCTGCAATTTGGATGTTGTTATTAAGCAAAACAGATAAATGGCCAATTAATCTCTATCAACAAACTTATGCTGTTACCGGGCAACGCGTGATCTTAGTCGGCGCAGTATTGTGGTCTGTAATGGTTAACTTTCCAGATGTGGGTATCGCTCAACCTCTAACTTATATACCGTTATTGAATCCTCTTGATATTGCCCAGGGAATATTATTGATATTAACAATTTATGTGATAAGGCAAACTGATGTACTTAATATTAAAGCTCATGCACTTTGGCTAAAAATGACTTTAATCGTGTTTGTTTTTGCCTGGTTGAATGTTATTTTGCTGAGGAGTATTCATGCCTGGGTTCATATTCCTTATAGGCTTGACAGATTACTGGAATCAAATTTAGTACAAACATCATTATCAATTTTCTGGACGATCTTAGGTTTAGCTGGAACCATCTATGCTAGTAGAGTCCAATCCAGAAGAATATGGATTTATGCCGCAGGGTTAATCGGTGTTGTGGTTGCTAAACTGTTTTTTATTGATTTGGATAATAGTAGTAGTATCGAACGTATTGTTTCGTTTCTGGTTGTTGGAATATTGTTATTAGTTGTGGGTTATTTTTCTCCATTACCAGCAAAAGAGGGTATGCAGAATGATCAATAAAAGCCTCAGATGGCAAGTTTTATTTTATTTTAGAGGGAACAAAAATTGGTTATTTGCGATAAGTATTATTTTTTTCCCAATATTGCTTACGGCAAAAGAAGCCATTTATGAAATTGATATAAATATTACCAGAGATGCAACCTTACAGATGTTTCAATTGCCGGAAAGGCTCTACTGGGAAAACGAGAACAGAAACATCAATCAAATGATGATAGTTGATAAATTTGGCAGTAAATTACCATTTGAAATTTCTCAATACCCTGGCGTAATAACTCGTGAAAAAAGCGTGTTGAAAATGTATCCACTCTCTGAATCCAGGTATTTAAAATCTCAAACCGGTTCTTTATTACTTAATTATGACAAGAAAAATCATTTGATAGAAATCAAGAAAAATAAAACCATCAAGAAAAGCAATAAAATTGTTGGCTACTTAATCGATCAAGGTGAAAAATACCCACATAGAAACAGTCAAATAATATTTAGCTTATCTGATGTTACAAAAACCGCTTTTTTAAAATTTACTATCGATGAAAGTAATAACCTTAAAGATTGGAGAAATATCTCAGAAGGTGAAGTGCTTGCACAACTGGTTAATAATAAAGATATCACACTACACAACAAGATCAACCTAAAAAATATACGGGCGAGATTTTTACGGTTATCCATTACAAATAAAACAATTCCATTTGAGATTAACTCAGCAGAGCAATACTTTAGCCGTGAAGCGCCTGAAATTCTAGTATGGACAGAAATAAAAAATATGTTATACAGTAAAAAGGAGAAAGGATTTTTGCTTGATCTATCACCTGTAGTTGCTTACAAAAAAATTAAAGTGAAAATGCCCCCTGCTCCATCAATAATTACCACTGATATTTTTTTACAAAAAAGTATCTCATCAGGCTGGTCTTACTATAGTCGATTGAACTTGATAAATATCTCAGATAAAAACACTCAGATCCTTGATAATGTAGCCCCTATCTTTTTTGTTCGAAAAAACAAAATGAAACTCACCATAAGATACGCAAACCCTCAGATAAATCAGGAATCAATAAAAGTGAGTCTAGCCTATGCTCCGCAAAAAGTAACCTTTTTTGCGAATGGCAATGCACCTTACAGACTTCATCTCAGTAGCAACAAAAGTCGAAAAACACAAAATAACAACCCACAATTATTAAATAGTATAAAAAATAAATCTAATCATTCAATAGGGAACGCCACGCTAGGAGAATTGAGAATTATAGAGGTTGACAGTGCTGCTGGAGAGACAAGGTTTCATTGGAAGACTATTCTCCTCTGGGTGATTCTTGTCATCGGGGTGATAATAATGGCGTGGATGGCTAAAAAATTATTAAAACAAATGGATTAAATTGTGTAACCTGAACTTCGGATCAGAAAACCGCTAAAACACAGAAAAAATTCTCGGCTACTCTCAACCTCGCCCTGTCTTTATTTGTTAAGCTACAGACTTATAATGGAGCTATTTTTGGTTTCACCCCAAAGACCTATTGCTGCTATCTGAATTGGTATTTAATCTTTTGTTAGACATGAAAACAACACTACTGATATAGTGCCATCCTTCCATTCCGCTAGGTTCCAGTGAAGATAACAGTGTCAAGTTAACCTAGACTTGCACCATCAATTCTAAATTTTTTACGGTATAAAAAACTCGACATTTAATACCTGAATTTGATGAGCGGTGAGATTTTAACTCTCCTCGTAATGGTTCTGACATGGTGATTGTTTTCTGTGTCTGGTGACAGGCATCAATCAGGCCGCGATAATAAGTTTCGGCGTAGTCTTATATTGCCCTGAGCACTTCCCCTTCTTATAATGATTTCTATCACGCCTTCATTGAAGGTCAAAAGCAAGCGGTTATTATATTCCAGCCCAGGTTAGGTACATAAATGTTCGCATCCTTCCATGGATTACACGACATGAGAAAACCTTATTCAACACTCTGTATCGTCATAAAAAAACGTACTCAAAGGCTGTAATGTGGTTCAAGAAATACCTGCGACTTACACTAGTTCCGCATCCTTTCTTCAATTAAGAACCATTTGCTCTTTGCACCGTCAGGATAAATAATTCGAATGGATGCGCCTTTTTGTAATACAAAACAACTTGGTACTTTTACTTCAATGGCATCATTTGAAATGACCTTGACGGTAGGTTTTGTTGTTCTAAATACTGAATTGGACTTCGCTTTAGTTTCTACACTGATTGGAAGAGAACGTTTCCCATTTTTAAATGGACCGCCTGAAAAATTTATTCGGATCTTATCTGCACAGATAGAATCCTGGCGTGTTTTTCTAAGTTTACTTTGAGCAGCGATCACCATAAAAAGTTCTTTTCGAGAGGCATCTCTCCATGCTATTC
>CAZKUH010000131.1:0-6537 GCA_964555895.1 uncultured Enterobacterales bacterium | reverse complement strand
GATTAAGCCGGTGGTTGGTGAAGTGATTGAAAATAGTCCAGCGGCTAAGGCATCGTTAAAACAGGGTATGTTAATTACTGAGGTTGCTGGAGAAGCGGTTAAAACGTGGGGTCAGGTAAGGTTAAGCCTGGCATCTTTCCTTGGTGAAAAAGTTAAAATTCCTATGCGGGTTAGAGAGAAGGGTGCTTCAGTCAGCAGGGACGTGAGTTTAAATCTGCAAACTAAAATGGGTTCGATCGTTGGTGAAGATCCGGTTCGCACTTTGGGCATAAAGATGTATATTCCCGATCCAGGCACGCGGGTTGGGCAAGTTATAAAAGGTAGCGCTGCGGAACTTGCCGGGGTCAAAGTGGGTGACCAAATCAGGAAATTAGGTGGTATATCCATCAATAAATGGGTTGACTTACAGCAGGCCTTAAAAAATAAAGCGCAGCAGACGATGGAACTATCTGTGGTAAGAGATGGTCAATGGATAGACCTGAAAGTTACACCGAAGTCCAGAGTAGGGGATTCATCCTCGGGCAACGGTTATCTGGGTGTGAGTATAAGTTATGATGATACTTACCGGCGTGCCATTAAAGCTTTACAGATAAATGTTCGCTACGGTATTTTTGCTAGCTTGGAAAAAGCTCTGTTGCAGACCTCAAAAATATTTACATTGAGTGTTTCTGTGGTTTCAAAAATGCTTTCGGGCGATGTTTCCGTGAAAAATTTATCGGGGCCAATCGGTATTGCTCAGGGTGCTGGGGATTCAGCAAAGGCTGGAATCGGTTTTTTCCTGGGATTTATGGCGATGATAAGCGTTAGTTTGGGTTTTTTGAACCTTTTGCCTGTTCCAGCACTTGATGGCGGGCACTTATTGTTTTACCTTGTCGAGCTGGTGAGTGGTCGACCTGTTCCGGAGAGGATACAGACGGTCGGTATGCAAATAGGGATTATATTAATTCTGGCTTTAACCGTCATTGCGTTATTTAATGATGTGGTCAGGTGAGATTTTTAGTTATAATAAAATTATCAACATAGAGTAGTAATAATAAATTGAATATTAAACAATCATTCCGCCTGTCGATATTAATTATTGTTGGGTTTTTAGTCCTGATGCCTACGTTAAAAGCCGTTGAACCCTTTACCATCAAAGAAATTCAGGTTCAAGGATTACAGCGTGTTGAGCTGGGTACCTTTTTTACCTTCTTGCCGATTAAGGTTGGGGAGGTTATGGATGATGTTCGGGCGCCGATGGTAGTTCGAGGGATTTTCCGAAGCGGTTCATTTAAAGAAATCGAATTGGCGCGTTCTGGAAATATCCTCATCATATTGCTGAAAGAACGCCCCATAATTTCAAATTTGACCTTTGAAGGTAACAAAGCCATTAAAACGAAAGACCTCGAAAACGGTTTAAAGCAGCAAGGCGTTTCTAAAGGCGAGGTATTGAACCCTTCTTTCTTGGAAAAATTAAAACTTCAACTGGAAAAGCAATATTTTTCTTTTGGTAAATATGGTGTGAAAATCAGTTATACGGTAAATAATTTGCCGCGTAACAGGGTTAATATTCAATATAAAATAAAAGAAGGCGATGCGGCCAAAATTGCAGCGATTAATATTATTGGTAATAACAAATTTACTGATGAAGAGTTGCTGAAACCTTTTGAACTAACGACTGGCGGCTGGTTTTCCTGGTTTACCGATGATGATCAGTACGCCAAAGAAAAACTGGGAGGTGATCTGGAAAAACTGGAATCGTATTATCAGGACCGGGGTTATCTAAAATTTAATATTGTATCTACCCAGGTTTCCATAACACCCGAAAAAGACGCTGTCTACATTACCATTAATGTTGATGAAGGTGAAAAATATACTGTGAAAAGTGTGACATTTTCAGGGAAACCAGTATTGAATATACCCCTTTTAAAAGTACTCGCGCCCATTAAAGTTCACGATACTTATTCCGGGGCGTTAGTGACCTTTTCTGAAGAAAACATTTCAAAAGCACTGGGTCAGAGGGGATATGCCTTTGCCAATGTAAACACCATACCCACAATAAATAAAGATGATCATACCGTGGATTTGAACATCTTTATCGATCCAGCTAAAAGAACCTATGTTAGACGTATCAGTTTTGTGGGGAATGAAAAGACCAATGATCATGTTTTAAGGCGAGAAATGCGCTTGATGGAATCTTCGGCTTTATCAACCGATCTGGTTGAACGCTCTAAAATAAGACTGGAAAGATTACCTTTTTTTGAAAAAGTAGATTCTGAAACAAAGCCGGTGCCAGGTGAAGATGATTTGGTGGATTTGATTTTTACGGTTAAAGAACGACCTTCAGGTACTATCGGCGGTGGCGTTGGTTATTCTGATTTTCGGGGGTTGAGCTTAAACGCTAATATACAACAAAATAATTTCCTGGGTTCCGGTAAAAATGTCGGCATTTCATTTAATACCAGTAAAGCGATAAAAAGTTTAAATATTAATTACACCAACCCCTACTTTACCCCTGACGGTATTAGTTTTGGTGCAGGCATATTTTTCTCACAAACAGATTTTAGAAAACTAGGCTTTGCGGGGCAATCTCTCGACCGAAAGGGAATTTCTTTTAATTACGGTATTCCAGTCAACGAAATTACCCGCATTAACTTCGGTATTGTACTTCAGGATAGTTTGTTAAAAACCGGCGCAGATGCTGGATTGAGGGTTTCTCAGCAGGTCAGAAGCTTTTTTAATTCAGTCGGGAAGGATGTCGATGTAACACCTGATTTAAGTTTTCAGGTACTCAGTTCTTCGGTGAGTTGGTTACGCAACACCTTAAATCGTGGAGTGTTCCCTGATAGAGGTACATCGCAAAATTTCACCTTAACCGCGACTATTCCAGTTGGCGATCTGGACTACTATAAAATTGACTATAAGATTAATCATTACTTACCAGTAGCTGATGGTTGGTCTTTTCTGTTCAGGGCGCAGTTATCCTTTGGAGATGCTTATGGTAATAAAAATGACAGACTGCCTTATTTTGAGAACTTTTTTGTTGGTGGCATTGGCACGCTAAGAGGATTTGATTCCAGACGACTAGGACCGCAGCAGTTTTTTATATCACCTAGACCAGGCACAGCCATTCCGGGCACAGACATCGAAGATCCTCCCTTGCAGATTCCGCTGGATCGCAGTAATGATGTGGTCACCAATTCAAGAAGGACTGTCGGTGGCAACGCCAGAGTACTTGGTGGTTTGGAATTGATTTTCCCCACTCCTTTTGCGGATGGTAGTCGTTCAGTGCGATCGAGTATTTTCCTAGATGTTGGTAATGTGTGGGATACTAAATTTAACCGTTCGCAGTATTCCTATCTAAGTGAAGCGCAATTTAATTTAATTCCAGATTACCAGAACAGTAGTCTATATCGTGCATCCTATGGTATTTCATTCCAATGGTTATCCCCCATGGGTCCCTTGGTTTTTAGTCTTTCTAATCCATTTAAAAAACAATTGAAGGATCGGGTCAGAAGATTCAGTTTTAATGTTGGGCGAACTTTTTAATCATTTACCCCGTCTAGCTTATTTCCATGTGTCACGGGTATAGGTATATAATTAGTTTGGGTATATAATAACAAGCAGTTTATTTTCTTACGGAGACAGGTTTCAAATGAAATTTAAAGTAATTACGGTCTTAATCACAGGCTTTTTATTGAGTGCGGGTATTCAGGCAGCTGAGGCTAAATTTGGTTATGCTAATCCGAGTCAAATTTTGCAAAAATTACCGCAAACACAAGTTATTTTCACAAAAATTGGTGAAGAATTCAAAGATCGACGAGACTCGTTGATAGCTTTACAGAAAGATATTACCGTGCTACAACAAAAAGGTCAAAAAGAAGCGACAACGATGTCGGAAAGTGAGGCGCTTAAATTAAAACGAGAGATTGAAAGTAAGTATGGCAAACTCAAATTAGGCGATCAAAATTACAAAGAAGATTTTGAATTACGTAAAAATCAGGAATTACTGAAGTTAAAGAGTCGAATATTTCAAGCCATTCAGGTGATTGGAAAAAGAGACCATTATGATATGATATTACCTACAGCTTCTCTGATGTTTGCTGGCGAAAATGTCACAGATATTTCTTCAGAAGTGATTAAGGCAATGACAGATCCTAAAGCGAACTGATGACAGCGGGTATCTCACTGGGAGAGCTCGCTGAGAAACTCGGCGCATCCCTGAACGGTGATGCAGATATCCGAGTAAACAGGATAACTGATATCGAACATGCTGGCCCCGATGGGGTCAGTTTTATTTCCAGCAAGACTTTTTTAGATAAACTTGAAGCAACCAAAGCTGGTGCGGTCATCATTAAACCTGAATGGGCAGCTTTTTCACCAGTTGCAGCATTATTAGTCGATGATCCTTATTTAGGATACGCTAAAGCTGCTCAACTGTTGGACTCCACACCACAATTAGCCTCAGAAGTTCATCCGAGTGCGCAACTTGCCCCTGATGTGAGTCTGGCTGTTGGTGTCTGTATTGGCGCTAATGCTGTAGTTGATTCAGGGGTGACTCTGGGGCGTAATGTTCAGATTGGTGCGGGATCGGTTATCGGAAAAGACACGGTTATAGAAGCAGAAACTATTCTTAAAGCCAATGTTACCATTTACCACCATATTCATATTGGACAGCGGACATTGGTTCATAGCGGCAGCGTTATTGGTGCTGATGGTTTTGGTTTTGCGAATGAATCGGGGCATTGGCTGAAAATACCACAGTTAGGGGGTGTTGTCATTGGTGACGATGTTGAGATTGGGTCAAATTGTACCATTGACAGAGGTGCACTTAAAAACACCCTTATCGGAAATGGCGTGAAACTGGATAATATGATTCATATTGCGCATAATGTGGTCATCGGAGACCATACTGCCATGGCTGCTTGTGTGGGGGTTGCAGGTGGTACGGTTTTGGGTGAACGATGCACAGTATCCGGTGGTGTTTCTATTATTGGTCATTTAAATATACCGGCAGGGACACATTTTACCGTCTGTACAGTGGTGAATAAATCACCTGTTGCAGCCAATGCTTATTCTTCAGGCTCTGGCATGATGACCAACAAAGATTGGCGAAAAAGTGTTGCTCGATTCAAACAACTTGATCAAATGGCGAAAAAGATAAAACAACTGGAAAAGCAATTGCAGCAGCACCAAAAAAACAATTAAAATTATACAGTAATCCAAAATCCAAAATTTAAAAAAACTAAATGAACAGGTTTTCACAACTATGACTGAATCAACTCCAACATTATCTAACAATGTAGCAGAAGCCGAAAATACAATGGACATCAATGAGATCATGGCGCATCTTCCCCATCGCTATCCTTTTCTTTTGGTTGATAAAGTGATTGATTATACGGTGGGTGAATCATTGATTGCGATTAAAAACATCAGTGTAAACGAACCTTGTTTTACCGGACATTTTCCACATCGACCAATTTTTCCTGGCGTTTTGATCCTTGAAGCGCTGGCTCAGGCGACAGGTTTATTAGCGTTTAAAACCATGAAGAGCAAACCTTCAACCGATTCGTTGTACTATTTTGTAGGCATAGATAAAGCCAGGTTCAAAAAACCGGTAATGCCTGGCGATCAACTGGAGCTACATGTGTCCTTACTAAAACGTAAAAGAGACATGTGGAAATTTAAAGGAGAAGCCATTGTCGATGGTAAAGTTGTTTGTGTGGCTGATCTTCTCTGTGCTCAAAAAGATATCTAATGGCTATTCATCCAACGGTAGTAATAGAAAAAGGTGCAACGATTGCCGCAGATGTGGAAATTGGTCCTTATAGTGTGGTTGGCGCTAACGTTGAAATTGCCAGTGGTTGTGTTATCTCCCCCCACGTAGTTATCAATGGTCATACGCAAATTGGCAAGAATAATCGTATTTATCAATTCTCGAGTATTGGCGAAGAAAACCAGGATAAAAAATATAAAGGCGAGCCGACCAGAACCGTTATTGGTGATAATAATATTATCCGTGAATGTGTCACCATCCATCGTGGAACCACACAGGATCAGGAAGTCACGCGCATTGGCAACGATAATCTGATTATGGCTTATGTCCATGTGGCCCATGACTGTAATATTCATAATCATTGTATTTTAGCCAACAACGCGACTTTGGCGGGTCATGTTGAGCTCGAAGATTGGGTTATTCTGGGTGGTTTTACCGGTATTCATCAATTTTGTAAGATTGGCGCCCATGCTTTTACTTCTATCTCCACTTTTATTGTCAAAGATATCCCCCCTTTTATTATGGCAGATGGTCGTCCGGCTATTCCCAGAGGATTAAACAGTGAAGGGATAAAGCGTCGAGGCTTTAGCGCAACAGAACTTTTGGCCATTAAAAAAGCCTACAAAATATTGTATCGACAAAAACTTCCTCTTAAAGAGGCGCTTGCAAAAATGGCTTCACTGCAATCGGTGGCTGTCGATCAGATGATTTTCTTTGTTGAGTCATCAGAAAGGGGCATCATACGATAAATTTGTTATGTTTCAATTTCACAGCAGCACCCA
>CAZKUH010000130.1:0-6578 GCA_964555895.1 uncultured Enterobacterales bacterium | reverse complement strand
ACTCTTCTTCAATATGTGTTTTATCTTCATCATCAATTGCCTCTTTCAGTTCAGCTAATTCTTCATCAACTTTTTTTAATACAAAATGGTAATTTGGCCAATCGAAACCGACGCTAGCCGCTTTTTTTTGCATTTTTTTTGCCTTGAGTAACGCCGGTAAATTTTTGGGGATATCTTGTAAAACACTATCTACCATGAGGACCGGTTCTGTTGTTTGTTTATTGGAAATATGTCGTTGCTTTTTTTGTTGTCGTTTAATCTTTTCCCAGCCCTCAAGACGTTGTTGCTCGGTATCCCAAACGGCGTCAGCAAAAACATGGGGATGTCGCTGCTCCATCTTTTTAGCAGTTTTAAAAGAGATTTCATCAAAACTTGACCAACCTTCTTCTTCAGCTATTTTGGCATAAAATACCACTTGAAAAAGGACATCTCCCAGTTCTTCTTCAATGTGCTCTTTATCACTTGAGATAATAGCATCAATGAGTTCATAAGTTTCTTCAAGAGTATAAGATGTTAGAGTTTCCAGGGTTTGCTTTTTATCCCAAGGGCAACCATTTTCTGCTCTTAATGTATTCATGACCGTCAACAACTTTATTATACCCTGCATTTTATAATTTCCTTTGTACCTCGATCACATGCGAAAGTTTTCTTATCTCAGAGATAATATTTGCCAAACTGTCATTGTCTCTCACTTCTATTCTCAGATTAATTTCTGTTTCATCGAGTCTTTTATTCACATGGGTGAGTAAATTAATCACATTTATTTTTGCATTGCCCAATAATTGGGTTAAATCCTGTAAAAGTCCGGTTCTATCGATTGCTTTAATAAATAAATCAACATCGTAATAAGCTTCCGAATTATCACTCCACGCCATTTCAAGCAAACGATCACTTTGTTCTTTTCTGGCTTTAAGCATATAACTACAATCTTGTCTGTGCACCGCAACCCCTCGTCCTCGAGTCACAAAACCGATGATAAGATCGCCAGAGATGGGTTTACAGCAACCGGCCATATGGCAAAGTAAATTGCCCACGCCCAAAACTGTTACTTGTTCACTATTTGAATTTGCACGTTTACTGGAAATTTTTAAAACTTCCTCGGCAACTTTTGGTTTCAGCTTGTATAAATGAAGTGCAACATTGGTGACCTGAATCTGCCCAAGATCACCCATACCAATAGCAGCAAATAAATCATCAACTGAATTTAAATTTAATTTTTTAGCTATGGGTAATAAATCAATATCAGTCAGTCCATTTTTGTCCATTTCTTTGAGCAACATGGGACGGCCTGCCTCAATGTTAATATCCCGGTTTTGTTTTCTAAACCATTGCTTTACTTTTTGCCTAGACCGTGAAGACTTAAGATAACCCTTATTTCGGTCCAACCAATCCCTGCTGGGAGTCGAACTTCTCCGAGTCATCACCTCGACAGTTTGGCCAGTCTGGAGAAACTGTGTCAATGGGACTAATTTACCATTCACTTTTGCGCCAATACAACTATGACCAATATCCGTATGGACGCTGTAGGCGAAATCTAATGGCGTAGCCCCCGGGGGTAAATCAATGACCCTGCCATTTGGAGTAAACACATAAACTCTCTCCTCAACCACCGTCTGATGAAACTGTTGTAAAATCTCTCCCGATGAGGCGACGCCTTCTTGCCATTCTAATAATTCTCTTAACCAAGCTATTTTTTGCTCGGCTGCCAGATCACCAGAGCTCTGCCCCACACCTTCTTTGTAACGCCAATGTGCAGCAACACCATGTTCAGATTCCTGGTGCATCTGATACGTCCTTATCTGGACTTCAAGGGCTTTGCAATCTGGGCCAATTACTGCGGTATGAATAGATTGATAGCCATTTTTTTTCGGCGTGGCGATATAATCGTCAAATTCGTTGGGAATATGCTTCCACAGACCATGTACGATACCTAATACCGAATAACAATCTGCTATTTCTGCAACGAGGATTCTTACTGCCCGAGCATCAAAAATCTCTTCAAAGGAGACACCTTTGCGTTCCATTTTTTTCCAAATACTGTAGATGTGTTTAGCACGACCAGCCACTTCTCCATTAATTTTCACCTTGTTTAGTTCATTTTCCAGGGTGTGTATGACAGCAGTAATATATCCCTCTCTATCCACTCTTCTTTCAGCTAGTTTTTTTGCAATGTCTTTATATTGCTGTGTATGCAGATAACGAAACGAGAGATCTTCCATTTCCCATTTCAGTTGCCCAACACCTAATCTATTGGACAGTGGCGCGTAAATATCTTGCGTTTCTTTCGCCAAAAGAATTCGTTGCTGCTCAGAAACATGCTTGGCCAAACGGAGGTTTTGCACACGGATGGCTAATTTAATCACCACCACTCGAGAATCATCTACCATGGCTAACAACATCTGTCTTAACTTATCCAATTCTTCAGCAGATAAAGTATGAGCAACATTCTCGTTTTGTAAACTTCGGATAGCTTCCATGCCTATCACGCCTTTGACAATTTTGGCAACAGTTTTACCTATCTTGTCATTAATCTGCTTTAAACTCAGCTCACCAAATTGTACAGAGGGGTACAAAATTGCCGCGCTTAGCGTGTGCGTATCCATATTCAGGGTGGTTAAAGTTTCTGCTACGGACAGACCAAATTCAAGTACGGTCTCACCAAATGGAACTTTATGAATTTGCTGTTGCTGTAAACAAAGTCCAATACTATCTGCCAGCACTGCCATTTGCTTTTTTTCGCGACGGATATTAATTCGATTGAGCCAACCACTGATTGCGGTTGAACCATCATCGTTGATTGGATAAATCTTGTTAACAGTCACCATAAAATTTCTAGCCGGCGCTTACCCGGCATTGCCTTTGCGATATTCAAATACAGCTAATGACTCCACATGCCCGGTATGGGGAAACATGTCCATAACGCCCGCATGAGTAAGCCGGTATCCGTGAGATAATAATATTCCCGCATCTCTGGCAAGTGTGGCAGGATTGCAAGAGACATAAACTATCTTTTGCGCAGAAAAAGCAGCCAAATAATGACATATTTCCTGTGCGCCACTTCTTGGCGGATCGATTAATATTTTATCAAACTTTTGTTGTGCCCAATCCATCCTGGATAAATCTTTGGTCAGATCTGCTGCAAAAAATTCAACATTACTCAAACCATTACTGGCGGCATTTTCATAACCTCGTTCAACCATCATTTCACTACCTTCTACCGCTACCACTTTACCTGCTTTTGTGGCGATTGGCAGAGAAAAATTGCCTAAACCACAAAATAGATCCAGTACAGTATCCGCTGTCGATAATTCCAGAAAATCAATCGCAACACGAGTCATTTGTTGGTTGATCTGCAAATTAACTTGGGTGAAATCCATTGGGTGAAAAGCCATTTTCAGCTGATAGTCTGGTAATTCATAATAAAGCCTGTCTGCACCGCTCAAAGGCCATATTTTATGAACCGTTTCTGGCCCTTTGGGCTGTAGATACAGATCAAAATGATATTCCCTGGCAAAATTCATCAATGCGACAATATCGTTTTCAGACAACGGATCCAGATGACGAAAAACCAGAGCCACACATTTTTCTCCCATAGCCACTTCAATTTGCGGCAATCTGGCTTTGGCATCGAGTCTACCAATCACCTCTCGTAAAGGTAATAACAACCGGGCCGCATCTTCATGCAGCACATGACAACTTTGTATATCTGCAATAAAGTGACTTTGTTTTTCCCTAAAGCCGACCAGCACCCCACCTTTTTTGATGACATGTTTCACCCCTAATCTGGCTTTGCGGCGATACCCCCAAGGATGAGACGTTATCGGTTCCAACCATTGCTTAGGTACAATCCCGCCAAAATGTTTCAGTTGTTGTTTAAGTAGACTGGCTTTAAAGGTAATTTGTGCAGAACTGTGCATATGTTGCAGACTACAGCCACCACAAATAGCAAAATGTGGGCAGGCAGCTTCGACACGATCCTTGACAGCTGATATGACCCGTATAGTTTTTGCTTCATTATATTTGCTTCTACAATGGGTGATTTGTGCTTCGACCTTTTCGCCAGCTAATGCCCCTGTGACAAAAATTGTTTTACCCTCGATTCTAGCCACACCCCGTCCATCATGAGCAAGATCTTCAATAACTAATTCGACCGGTTCTGCTGGTAATTTTCTACGGCGTCTTCGTGACATTCAATTTGCCTTTATAAAAATATAACATGAGTAATAACGACCACTTTACACTGAAAAAATGGGGGAATTGCTATTGGGATAACCATTGTGTCCTGAATTCATGAAAATGCATTTCATCTTGTTTCTCTAACCAGGATGACAACCTTTCCTCTTCAGTTTCCATCTGTTTCAGAGTGATCATCCCGCGCATCATTTCGTACCTGAGATAGACCAGATAAGTATTGAGTACATCAGTTTCACAATAATCTCTGATCCCTTTAATATTTCCCGCACAAAATTCATCCCAAACTTTAGCGCCACTCATGCCCATTTTTCCCGGAAAACCTAACAGGGTGCTGACTTCATCCAATGGCGCATTTGCTCTACCCGTATATAGTGCCAGGATGTCCATAACATCGGTATGTCGACTATGGTAGCGACTCAGATAATTATTCCATTTAAACTCCCTGTCTTCATTACCGGTCTCCCAATACCTGACTGCCTGAATTTTATGTTTCAGCGCGCGATAATGCAGTACGGGCAAATCAAAACCACCACCATTCCAACTCACCAGCGTAGGTGTATAACGGTCAATTCCGGCATAAAAACGTTCAATTATCTCGTCTTCAGTACTATCTTCTTCACCGAGTGACCAGACGTTCAATTTTGTAGCAGAACGGAATACTGCTGAAATGGCAACAATTCTTTGTAGATGATGAGGCAAAAATTCTGAACCTGCCGCTTTCTGACGCCGAATATTGAACATGGCCTGGGCAACTTCTTCATCAGAAAGATCATGCAAGTTATAGAGTTTTCTAGCCGTATCTGTATCCGGCACCGTTTCAATATCAAAAACTAGTATATTCATTGCATTCTTCCTGTTTTTTATTGCTTAGCATCGATTAAAAACATCACAAAATTATGCTGAATATAATCGTTAGCTTACAGCAATACTAATAAAAATTAAAAGAGCCTGATTAACAGGCTCTTTTAATTTTATGGACTTCGCTGGTGATGGAACAACGTTCGCCACAAATAATTTATTTAATAGGAAAATAAATATCTGTTTGTAATTCTGCTGCCGCAGTCGTTTGTGGGTCACTGATGTACACTTCCCATGAATCGCCAGTAATTTCAATTTTATTGGCCTTGATGTACGCTAAAATCTTGCTATATATTTTCCCCATTCCGGAATAAGGCCCAACATACTCTACTTTGAGTACTTTCCCGGCATATGTTTGAGCTGATTTTATCCCATAATGGGGCAATTTATTATTTTCAACATCCGGATCAATTTCTACATCACCTGAGTAGGTAAGCTCTCCCGTGTATGGAATGGCGATTTTATATCCCCAGCGGTTGTTTTTCTTGTCCCATAACGTGGTAATAGCTAGGGGTTCGCTAGACTGTGAAGCCAGAGTTAAATCAAGATAGGTGGAAAGTCGTCGAAAACTATCTGTTAAAATTTTTGCAGTATTTTTAGCATCTGTAGTCCCTTCCCCTTCAATATAAATAATATTCAATGGTTCAACTTGCTTAATTTTTAGCTTCAACTCCGAGAAATCTACTTTTTCCTTTTCCAGCTCTGCTACTTTTTTCAATAATTTTAAGCCCTTGTCATACTCTGGGCCTAGCCAGTCATCAAGAAAAAGTCCCGCATAGCGGGAAATAGGGTTCATTCCCAAATCCGTGGTAAACCCCCAACTTACTGTAGTGTTGTTTTCATCAATACGGTGCAAATTATAATAGGATTGGGCAACACCATCATCACCAAAATCAAGTAAGATTTTGACTGTTTTATTTTCAGTTAAAGCAGTAAGTTCCTGGCTTCCTTTACCGACTGCCGGATTTTCACTACTCCAGAACATTTTAGAGCCAATAACACCATTATCACCTTGATAGGTGTAACGTGTTTTAGGATCAAGCGCATGCCAGGGAGACCAACGATTAAATTCTCGCAGGTTGCTGACTAAATGAAAGATAACCGATTCTGGCGCATTTATTTTTATAGAACGTTCGACTTTAACTGAACGGGGCAATAAATAACTACCAATTATCACTAACACTAACAATGTCAGCAAAGTATATAAAATCTTTTTCAAAATGCTCATGCTGGTTCCTCTATGAAGAATTATACTCAGATTGTATCTACCCCTGCTACTTGGAAATACAGTTTCCAGCCAGCACGGGTATTAATTAAATTCAATCTAACCCAATATATTATATTAAATTATCATAAGAAATAAATTTGTCAGACTAAAAGCTATTAAAACTTACATTATAACTCGCTTATATTGTTCGAGAAAACGCGTTCTTCTATCATTCTATCTTATTGATTACACTTACTTTATCACATGTAAACAGTAACTAATAAACTAGATTCATGGGTTCTTCTATATCAATGGCATT
>CAZKUH010000129.1:0-6579 GCA_964555895.1 uncultured Enterobacterales bacterium | reverse complement strand
GGGATGCAAGAAAATATCAGTTCTGATAGACAATTAAAGTTGTTACAACGCGTTAAAAAAAGTTTTATTAGCTATCCTTTTATCGAGTCAATTGAAATCATTCCTTCGAGTTATTTAAAAGGTAAGGGATTTGATTCTCTAGAACAAATATCCAGAATGTATGGCGTGGATGTTATGGCCTTGGTGTCTTATGATCAAGTCGTAAATAATACCGAAAATTCAAGATCATTATTATACTGGACTATCGTGGGTATGTACGTTATCAAAGGAAATAGCAACGCCATCAATACTTTTGTTGACACAGCAGTGTTTGATATTGCTTCAAGAAAATTATTATTTCGTGCGCCCGGTATCAGCCAATTTGTAAAATCAAGTACACTGATAAATTTAAAGAAAAACAGTGACGATCGATCGGCTAAAGAATTTATTATCGCGGTGGATAAAATGACAGTTAATCTGGATAAGGAACTGACTGATTTTAGAAAACGTGTGAAAGAAGAAAAAATAGCAAAAGTGCAACACAAACAGGGTTATGGTGGTGGAGGGAGTCTTACTTTTGTATTGTTACTGTTGTTATTTATGGTGCAACAAATCCGACAAAAGAGAGTGGAAATTCGACTGTCATAGGCTCATTTGTCCTGGCAATCATCGAAATTTGCTAAATCATTTCACATTACTATATTTTGGGGTGTCGATAGTGCCATGAATAAGCTAAAATGGTTCTATTAAAATCAATCAATTAACGGCTGCTCAATGTCCGCGAGACCCATACCCATGTTGCTCATTATTCTTGATGGTTTTGGCCATAGTGAGCATGTTGAATACAATGCCATTCTGGCTGCAAAAAAGCCAAACTGGGATAGAATATGGCAAAATAATCCACATCAATTAATTTCCGGTTCTGGCATTGATGTCGGTCTGCCTGCAGGGCAGATGGGAAATTCAGAAGTGGGTCATTTAAATCTTGGTGCTGGTCGTGTGGTTTATCAGGATTACACTCGTATTACTAAAGCCGTAACAGAGCAGACCTTCCAGCAAAATAAAATTCTTTGTGGGGCCATAAAAGCGGCTGTGGAAGATGACAAAGCGGTACATATCATGGGTCTGCTTTCGGCAGGCGGTGTTCATAGCCATGAACTTCATATTCAACATATTATCCAGATGGCGGTAGAACAAGGCGCAAGCAAAGTCTATTTACATGCCTTTCTTGATGGCAGGGATACTCCCCCCAAAAGTGCAAAACAATCCATCGAAAAAATAGAAAATATTTTTCAACAACTTGGAAAAGGCCAAATCGCTTCTTTGAGTGGACGTTATTATGCAATGGATAGAGACAATCGTTGGGAGCGGATAAAACTGGCTTATGACGTGTTGACGCTAGAGGGTGGGGCAATTGCGAGCTCTGCTATGGAAGCTTTAGAACAATCTTATGCTAAAGGTATAACCGATGAATTTGTAAAACCGATTGCTATCACTGCTGAAAATAATGAAAAGGTTCGGGTTGTAGATGGGGATACTTTAATTTTTATGAATTTTAGAGCAGATCGCGCCAGAGAACTCACTTACGCATTTACACAAAAAGATTTCGATGGTTTTAAGCGACAGCAATCACCTGAAACTTATTTTGTTTGCTTGACAGAATATGCCGCAGATATCGACGCGCCAGTCGGCTACAAGCCTTTAAAACTTGATAATGTGCTGGGGGAATATATTTCTCAACTTGGTTTAAAGCAACTGAGAATAGCCGAGACAGAAAAATATGCCCATGTAACTTTCTTTTTCAACGGCGGAATTGAAGTACCTTTTGGCGGTGAAAGCCGAGAGTTAATTCCATCGCCTAAGGTGGCGACCTACGATTTGCAACCACAAATGAATGCGCCCTTGTTGACAGATGTGTTAGTAAAAGCAATCACTTCAAAAAAATATGATTTAATTATTTGTAATTTTGCGAATGCAGATATGGTGGGACACACGGGGAATTTTACTGCAGCGGTTAAAGCCATTGAGACTTTGGATGAATGTATTGGTCGAATTGAGGCGGCATTAAACTTGACTGCTGGCGAGGCACTTATAACCGCAGATCATGGTAATGCTGAAAAAATGAAAGATCTGCAAACAGGGCAACCTTTCACGGCGCACACCAATGGCCCTGTTCCACTTGTTTATATTGGTCGTGAGGCGACAGTCGCCGAGGAATTTAGTCAAGCCACAATGGGTACTTTATCTGATATAGCGCCCACATTACTTTATTTGATGGATATACAAATTCCGGCTGAAATGACAGGTCATCCATTGTTCAAGTTATCATCCTAAATGAAAAAAATTGTAGTCGTTCTGTGCGCGCTATTTTTCCTGACAATTCTTGGGGGCAGTCGTGCAGTTGCTAACTCAGCACAAAAGGCATCCAAAGCTGAGGCTAGAAAAGAATTAAAAAGGCTAAAAAACAAAATAACCAAAGCCCGTAATAATTTATCGGCCAATCGTTCACGTTATACAAAAGCTGTGAGTGAATTAAAGGGTATTGAAAAAGAAGTTGCCAGTTCATCTGCAATTTTACGCAAAGTAAAAAAACAGTTAGCAAAAGCAGGGAAAAAGCTGGATGATTTAAATAGCCAAAAAAAGAAATTATTGATCAAAAAAATACAGCAACAAAAAGCATTCTCACAACAACTACGAGCGGCTTATGGCACTGGAAATGAAGAATATTTAAAGCTGTTGTTAAATCAAACAGATCCAATTGAATTAGGTCGAATGCTGAATTATTTCCAGTATTTTAATCAGGCAAGGAGTAATGAAATTGCAGCTTTGTCAAAAACGCTATCTTCATTAAAAAGAATATCAATAGAAATAAATCTTGAGCGGACACGTTTGGATAGTCTGCTTAAACATAGGAAAAAACAAACAATTGATTTGCGGCGTAAGCAAAAACAGCGCAAGGAAATTGCAGTCAGATGGCAGCAAAAAGTTAAAAATTCAGGTATTCGTTTGAGTTCTTTAGTGGCCAATGAAAAAGAATTGCAGTCTATAATCGATGCCGTACGAGAAGCAATAGAAGTTTTTATGCGAAGTGAGTCATTGAAAGGACTTGCAGGTTTGAAAAAGAAACTGAAGTGGCCAGTATCAGGAAAAATAATTAAAAAATACGGCAATTCCAAGTACGCCGGTAAATTACGTTGGCATGGCGTGTTAATTCGAGCCAAAGAAGGAAAATCCGTTCATGCTATCAGTTCTGGACGTGTGGTTTTTTCGGATTGGCTTCGGGGTTATGGTTTGTTAATGATTATTGATCATGGAGAAAACTATTTAACGCTCTACGGACATAACCAAACATTGTTAAAACAAATCGGTGACTGGGTTGAACCCGGTGAAGTTATTTCTCTGGTAGGGAATACCGGTGGACAAACAAAGGCTGCATTATACTTTGAAATGAGGTATAAAAATAAACCCGTTAATCCATCCCTTTGGTTCCGTTAACAGGATGGCTCATGATTTTATTCAACGGATGAGTGGGAAAATGGGATGCTGTTGAAGATGCGCAGAAAGAAAACTTTATTTTTAGGATATTTATTATTACTATTCATTTTTATCGATGGTACATCTTCACTAAATTTGGCAGCAAAATCGCTAAACCATGATTCCAGTTCTGAAAAAAAAGTTCAAATTTCAATTATCATTGATGATTTAGGTACCAACTGGCCACTGGCTAAAAGGGTGATAAATTTACCAAAAGAAGTCGCTACCAGTATTTTACCTTTCACTCCATATGCAAAAAAAATAGCCAAACTATCCCGGTTGGCTGGTCATGCGATATTAATCCATATCCCCATGGAAGCCGATGAAAGGAATGATCTGTTGGGGCCGGGCGCACTAACCGAGGCCATGGGATTTTGGGCTTTATTAAAACAGTTACGCAGCGATATAGTCAATATACCCGGTGCAGAAGGCGTCAATAATCATCTAGGCAGTAAATTAACCAGAAAAACCAGCGAAATGCGATGGATTATGGTATTTTTGCGTTGGCAGAATCTATATTTTATCGACAGTAGAACCAGTGCGGAAACCGTGGCTGAAGAAGTTGCTCGATCGATGGGCGTGGCCACCACGCGTCGAGATTTATTTCTGGATAACAAAATTAACGAGAATGCGATTAACCGCCAATTTGATAAATTAATCATTATGGCCAGGGAAAAAGGCCATGCTATCGCAATAGGCCATCCACACAAAGAAACCCTGAATATCCTCGAAAAAAGACTGCCACAATTACAAGCGCTGGGGATTGAACTGGTACCAGTCAGCCACCTCCTCAATTAAACTTTCTGATTTATTCCATACCTTAAAATTAACAATATTTTGAGAATGTATCGCTGTGAGTTTTATGTAAGTTACCGAATGGTAATAATCAATTTAATATAACTAAGATACAATCATAGCTAGGTACTTAAGGATAAAATAATGTGTCAACTCGACCGTAGTGGAGAGATCATGCTCTGGTAGTACTGTTACAACTGGAAGATTCCGCCACTGAGGTACCCAAAGCGCTCCCTTGTGTCGCGAGGCAAGCTTTCGGAATGTATTGTGTTGTAATTTGCCTTAAGTACCTAGCGATGAAGATACCATAGAAAAGTATTCAACTATCATCAGACGATCATATTAAGCTAAAAAAATTAGAGGATTCGCCGTGAATAAAATACAGAATAAAGTGCAGTGGACATTAATATCTGGATTATTGATACTGCTCAGTTTACCGTCGTCAGGGTATGGCAACGAAAAATTGATAAAAAGAAATAGCTTTAGCTGTTTTCTGCGTACTGTTCTATACTGAATCTATTATTATAATTTCTCCGATTTCGTTTACATCCTTCAATTAGACGAACATTGAGAGATAAGTCTTCCAGTAAAAGCATGACGCTTATTTCACGGTCATCGGGTATTCGATGACTCCCCCAGGACTAAAAGTATGCAGCGTTTTAGTAGATTAAGCATTCAAACCAAGCTGTGGGTTATTACCTTGCTTGCATCTATAGTTGCCCTGGTTTTGGTTTCTGCCTCAATCATATTTTATGAGGTGACAATTTCCCAAGAAAAATTTCTGGCGGATGTGAAAGTTGAAGGGGAAGTTATCGCAAAAAATGTTTCATATGTTTTACAAAATTCAACGGTAGCATTAGAAAAACGTTTAGATACCATTTTATCTATATTAAGTGAGCGTAAAGAGTTTGAAGTGGCAGCAGTTTTTGATACTCACAACAAGGAAATATTTCGTTTTTTTTCTTCAACAGAGATGGATAATAAGGGTGATTTTTTCGAGACGCTAAAAGTCTCTGGTGGGCTATTCCAGAATGGATATCTGTATTTCTCCATTCCAATCTCGGATACCAATCGTTGGTTAGGCACTTTGTATCTTCAATATCATTTAACTCCGCTCAAAACCCGGTTAATAGACTACTATCCTGTTATTTTTATGTTATTGGCAGCACTGGCATTTCTATCATATTTTATCCATCGCGCACTGAAAATCTACCTCACCGGCCCCATAAAACAATTAATTCAGGGCCTTGATGAAGTTTCTACGCGGTATGGCGTGGATACGCTTTCGGTACCTAATAATGATGAGTTGGGTTTTATTACACGCTCATTTTTCAGGTTACTTAATCAGGTTGATATTCACCAAAAACAATTACAAAGGGTGAACAACGAACTTGAAGATAGAAGACAGGAACTCGAAATAGAACTTGAAGAACGTCGCGATGCTGAAAAGAAATTAACTTTTATGGCGAGGCATGACGCCTTGACTGGCTTACCAAATAGAACAGCTTTTGATGTCCGACTTGAAGAACTTTTGGAAGAATCTCATCTTGAAGGCCACACACATGTACTTTTATATATGGACCTCGATCAGTTTAAAGTGGTCAATGATACCTGTGGCCATGTAGCGGGTGATCATCTGTTGAGACAGATTGCTGAATTATTAATACATGAAATAAGACAAGGAGATGTATTGGCTAGATTAGGGGGAGATGAATTTGCTGTTTTGTTACCTTATTGCAATCTTGAAGTCGCGCTAAAAATTGCACATAAACTCAGGTTAACAATTAGAGATTTTCGTTTTTCATGGCAGGATAAGACTTTTTCTATTGGCGTGAGTATTGGCCTGGCACCTATTTCGCCAGAATCTGAATCGAGAGATGCTATTTTAAGTATTGCCGATGCCTTATGTTATACCGCCAAAGATAATGGTAGGAATTGTGTGGAAATTTATAACGGTGAAAAAGCCGGGCACATAAATCGACAGGCCGAGATGCATTGGATTGCACGCATTAATGAATCAATGGACGAGAACCGTATGGTATTGATGTGTCAGCAAATTAAACCGGCAGAAAAGAAAAATAACCACTTTCATTATGAAATTCTTATCCGCTTGCAGCAGGTCGATGGCACGTTGATCCCGCCAGGCTCATTTTTACCTGCGGCAGAACGGTATAACTTAATGCCAAGAATTGATCGCTACGTGGTTTCTAAAACATTTTTATGGCTGAACAAAAACAGAAACCATCTTAAGCAGTTAGAACTTTGTTCGAT
>CAZKUH010000128.1:0-6629 GCA_964555895.1 uncultured Enterobacterales bacterium | reverse complement strand
AAATTTGACTCAGGATGACACAAAATTTGACTCAGGATAGCCTGCTTTTTAAAGAACTGCTCATGCTAACTTAGGTATAAATTTGTCATATCCGAACAAAACTCATGTCATCCTGAGCGCAGTCGAAGGATCTTACGAGGTCAAGAGTGCGATCTCTCCACTGCGGTCGAGATGACATTGGACTTGTAGTCGAGATGACACTTTTGGACTCCGGCATCCAAAGACTCCTTACAGTCGAGGGGAAAGCTTTCAGCATGACAAGCTGTGTTGTTCTCAGCATTACTTTTTTTGTTTCATTAAACAGATTGCACTATATCAAGTTTTTAATCTGAGATGACACCAATCTAAAACAAAAAAACCTCGACAAGCTAACCTTGTCGAGGTTTTTTAATTAATGCAAAGATGCTTACCTTAGTAAGGGTTGACCAGTCTATCGTAGACATGCATTGGGCGAGTTGCCGTCATAACCAGTGCCAGACTGACTTTGTCAAAAACCCTGAACACCATAATTTCACCGGCTTCTTCATCCGGCAATTTGATTTTATCTGAAGTGCCGCTTCCGCTGATTGTTTTACCAAATTCACTAATAGCACTATAGTCGTCCGAATTACGACGGCGTTCGGCGCCAATGTTATCTTTTACTGTCGCTCCCCGACTCATTACGGTAAAAACATTACCGACTTCAATGCCTTCTCTACTACCGCGATTAATGATGACGACATTGTATTGCCCGATTTGAGTTACCCCTTCATAAACAGAAATAATTTGTCCATCCAAAACCTTTTTTGAACGATGGGGGAAAAAGTAAGGTTGTAAATGTTGTTCATCTACGGGTAATAATCGATCACCCTTCAGGCTTTCTTGAACAGATGAGGTGATATCAAGGGTGGTAGGGTCGCCCACTCTGGCAACACGGGCCGCCCCAAGATGGATTGCTTCCATACCCAACAACTCATCAGTGACAGGATCACGGTATTCTTCACCGGGTCGGAAAAGTGCATAACTCGCCTGAATTTCGGGTTGATTGATTCCACGCGCATATATTCGAACATCTTTTCCTGCAACAAGGTGATCGCCGTCATTTGCTAATAAATAGGGGGCTTTGTTCAATTCCTCCTGAGAAACTATTCTCGCTCCAACCAGAAAGGGTTTGATCTTTTCCAGTGGTAACGCGGAGATAGCTTCACCACGCGAGATTACTCTCGCTTCTGGAGAGAGCTTTATTACGCCAGGTTTCCTAACTATACGAGGCTTTCCGCCAATATATACCAAGCTAAGAACATCTCCTGGGTAAATGAGATGAGGGTTGGCAACCTGAGGATTAACTTGCCATATTTCAGGCCATAACCAGGGTTTCACCAAAAATTGTGCAGAAATATCCCAAAGCGTATCACCCTTTTGTACCACATACACATCGGGATGACCGTCACGTATTTCTACAGCATTAATAAAAGCACTCAAGCTCAAGGTCAGCCCGACAACCAAACCTAAAACCCACTTTATCGCCCGTTTTTTCATAAATCCATTCCTTCTACTGCGTTTAAAATACGCTTAATGTAAAACATTTTTGTTACTCTGGCGCACCCAAAGCAGATTTATAGTATGATCAAGCAAAATTCATTGATTGGAGTATAGTAGATAATTCCAATCATTGCTTCTTAAACAACATCTTAGCAGCAAATCTGCAGGAAATACTAGAACTAGCGTCACACTCTTATGCCTTTACTTAAAATACTTGAATTCCCAGATGACAGATTACGTACTGTTGCACGGCTCGTCACTACAATTGATGACGAAGTTAAACAAATTAGCCAGAACATGCTTGAAACCATGTACGCCGCCCCAGGTATTGGGCTTGCTGCTACACAGGTTAACATTCATCTCGCTATTATTGTGATCGATGTATCCGAACTTAAAAGCGAGCCTTTAATACTGATAAATCCAGTCATTGAATCGCTTCAGGGTGTTGAAACCATGGATGAAGGCTGTCTTTCTTTTCCCGGGATCTACGCTGAGGTTGAAAGGGCAAATGAAGTCACCATCCGTGCGCAAAATCTGCAAGGTGAGCACTTTAACTTAAATGCGGAGGGACTGCTGGCCGTATGTATTCAACATGAGATGGATCATCTCCAGGGTAAGTTATTTGTTGATTATCTCAGTCCGTTAAAACGCCAGCGGATCCGAAAGTCTCTTGAAAAACAACACCGCAAAGCGGCAAAACAAGCATTGTAGGCGGATAGCCCTTGACTCAACCCACCCTCACTAACTGCCGCTACATTTTTGCAGGCACCCCTGACTTTGCAGCGGTTCACCTTCAGGCTTTGATACATGCTGGTTTAATGCCCCTAGCGGTTTATACACAACCCGATCGCCCCGCCGGACGAGGGAAAAAACTGCAAGCGTCTGCGGTAAAAGAATTAGCTCTACATCATCAAATTCCAGTTTTGCAACCGGTCACTTTAAAAGATGAAAGTACGCAACAGACACTTAAAGCCTTCGCGGCTGATTTGATAATTGTTGTGGCCTACGGATTGCTTTTACCTGAGTCGATATTAAATATACCTGCACGGGGTTGTATTAATGTCCATGCATCGCTGCTACCTCGCTGGCGAGGCGCTGCCCCGATCCAAAGAGCCATTGCCGCCGGGGATGAAAAATCTGGTGTTTGTTTAATGCAAATGGAGAAAGGACTGGATACCGGCCCTATTTTAGCCACGACCGAAGTTGCCATTGCAACATTAAATGGTGGCCAACTCCACGACTTGCTCGCAGCAAAAGGGGCCGAATTATTGCTTGGTAAGATTGCTGAGATTTGCCAAGGTAAAATCAAGACCTGTCCCCAAAATGCAGAACATGCCACTTATGCCCACAAATTAAACAAAAGTGAAGCGCATCTGGATTGGAATAAAAGTGCGGTCGAACTGGAACGATTAATCCATGCATTTAATCCTTGGCCCGTTTGCTTCAGCCAAGTTGGTGATTACTCACTAAGGATATGGGAAGCTACAGAGGTATCTTTTAAATTACATCCTCCGGCTGATAAGCCCCCTCCGCCTGGAACGCTGCTAGCGCTCTCTGAAGAGGGGATATGGATTCAGACCGGTGATGGTGTGCTCAATTTAGCAGTTATCCAACTACCCTCCAGGAAAAAGATGCCCGTAGCCGATATATTGAGGGGTCAAAAAGATCTCTTTCATCAGGGCATGAAATTTCAATGAGCGCACAATTACGTGCCAAGGCCGCCCAGGTTATTTCAAAAGTTGTGACTGCCGGCAATTCGTTAACCCAGGCACTTGAAGCGGCTTTACAAAATACTTCATTCACAGTTACAGATCGTTCGTTGTTTCAAGCATTGTGTTTTGGCACAATTCGTCATTATCCAAAATGGCAGGCGCTCATTGGAGATGCCTTGAAAAATCCCCTAAAAAAAACCGACGGCGATATTCACGCGCTGATTGCACTGGGTATGTTCCAATTGCTTGAAAGTCGCGTCCCTGCACACGCAGCTATTTCCGAGACCGTTTCAGCTTGTGTGATCTTGAAAAAAAAATGGGCCAAGGGCCTCATTAACGCTATTTTAAGACGTTTACAACGGGAACCAGCGTGGCCAACGCAGGTTTTTGTAACACAACCTTGGGCAGAGATATCATTTCCAAAATGGTTATGGCGCAAAACTCATAAAAATTGGCCTGAAGACGCCTATGCCATTTTACAGGCCAGTAATATTCAGGGACCAATGACCATTCGGGTCAATACTGTCCATCACAGTGTGAGTGAATATCAACAATTATTAATAGAAAATGGCATTTCATCGTTACCGCATGATTTAGCAAAGGATGCGCTTATTTTACAGCAAGCGGTGGCTGTCGAAAAATTGCCAGGCTTTTTTCAGGGTAAAGCCTCGGTTCAGGATGCTGCCGCACAAATGGCGGTTTCATTTTTAGCACTCGAACTGGTAAACAACAAACATCCTTTAAGGATTCTTGACGCCTGTGCTGCACCGGGGGGGAAAACCGGCCATATTCTAGAGAAATTAGCGACTGTCCATGGCCCTAATGCTGGTCATTGCGTGGCATTGGATAAAGATGCCATTCGTTTAAAAAAAGTCTCTGAAAATTTACAACGGCTTTGTTTAGATGCTCAACTTATTGTTGCTGATGCCGCTGATGTTGTCGGATGGTGGGATGGCATAAAATTTGACCGTGTTTTACTTGATGCCCCTTGCTCAGGCACGGGGGTTATTAGACGTCACCCCGATATTAAAATACTCCGAAGAAACAGTGATATTACCGAGTTGGTACAAATTCAACGACAGCTGTTAAAATCTTTATGGCCCTTAGTTGAAGAGCAGGGGTTACTGGTTTACGCTACCTGTTCAATTTTGTCTGATGAAAATGAGGCACAAATTGCCTGGTTTTTAAATACTTTTACGGACGCATCAGAAAAAAAAATTACTTTTGAAAAACCGCTACCCGCTCACTACGGCTGGCAAATTGCACCCGGCTGGGAAAATATGGATGGATTTTATTATGCAGTAATGCAAAAAAATGCTACAACCTGAGTAGGTAAACGTTTTTATCGTTTTGTGAAGAAAATTTACGCGCTATTTTACAATGGTAGAATTATGAAAATGGTAACACAATGAAGATTATCATTCTGGGTGCAGGACAGGTCGGCGGCACACTTGCTCGAAATCTGGCTACAGAAGATAACGATATCACGATTGTTGACCGTAATGATGTGCAGTTAAGAGAACTCGCCAATCAACTGGATTTACAAACAATCACCGGTCACTGTGCATACCCGGACGTGCTGCAAAGTGCCGGTATTGAAGATGCTGATCTAATAATAGCCGTGACTGATAGTGATGAAACCAATATGGTCGCCTGCGAAATAGCTCACCACCTTTATCATGTACCAAAAAAAATTGCCCGGGTTCGTTCGCCACAATATTTAAAATATAAAGAAAAAATTTTTGAAAAAGGCGTCTTTCCGGTCGATGTTGTGATCAGCCCTGAAAAAGTCGTCACCGATTATATTGATAAACTCATTAGTTTTCCTGGGGCATTACAAGTCCTCGATTTTGCTGGTGGGCTGGTACAGCTTGTCGCTTTAAAAGCTTATTATGGTGGCCCTTTAGTTGGCCATGCCATTGCCACTTTAAAAGATCATATGCCAACTGTAGAAACTCGCGTTGCCGCTATTTTCAGACGTGGCCGACCGATTAAACCAACAGGCCAAACTGTCATTGAAGCAGACGATGAAGTTTTTTTTATCGCTGCAAAACCCTACATTCGCAAGGTGATGGGTGAACTGCAACGGCTCGAAAATCCATATCGACATATCATGATTGCCGGTGGCGGCCACGTCGGGGAGGGTCTGGCGAAAAAACTTGAACAAAATTACCAGGTAAAAATCATCGAACGTGAACAAACACGTGCAGCACAACTGGCAGAGAAGCTCCATCATTCGGTAGTGCTGTTGGGTGATGCTTCTGACAGAGAATTATTGAGAGATGAAAATATCGAGCAAATGGATGTTTTTATCGCTGTCACTGACAATGATGCGGCTAATATTATGGCAGCCATGCTGGCAAAACACATGGGCGTCCGTAAAACCATGGTATTGATTAACCGTACCGAATATGCCGATCTCATCCAGGGTGATGAAATTGATGTCGCCATTTCGCCACAGCAGGCAACCACAGGTTCCTTGCTGACACACATCCGACGCGGCGATGTAACGACTGTCTATTCTCTGAGAAAAGGGGCCGCCGAGGCTATTGAAACCATTGCCCATGGCGATGAACAATCTTCTCAAGTTGTTGGTAAAGCTATCGGTGAAGTTGAACTGCCATCCGGCACATCCATAGGCGCCATTGTCCGGGGTGAAAAAGTTATCATTGCCCACGACAATATTGTGATTAAATCAGAGGATCACGTTATTTTATTTATGGTTGATAAAAGCGTCATCAGTCAGGTTGAAGACCTTTTCCAAGTTGAAGCGAGCTTTTTTTAAATGTACCGCATATTCACTAACGATCTTTATTACTGGTGTGGGCAAAATCAGCAAGGTAGCACTTAAATGCAGTTTGGCACTATCGCGCGTGTTTTAGGTTTGCTACTGGCTATTTTTAGCCTGTCACTCATACCGCCGCTGGTACTTGCCGTTGCTTATGGCGATGGTGAAACCGTGACCTTCGCAGCCGCCTTTATGGTCACACTTTTTGCCGGTGTCTTTATCTGGTGGCCGGTGCGTCGTGAGAAAAAAGAATTACGCGTGCGGGATGGCTTCCTCATTGTGGTATTGTTTTGGACTGTGCTGGCATTGTTCGGTGCCTTACCCTTTTATTGGGCCTCCAGCATAGAACTCAGTTTTGCTTCGGCTGCTTTTGAATCATTTTCCGGCTTAACCACCACCGGCGCAACCGTTATCACCGGTTTGGATTCGCTACCACACGCCTTGCTTTATTATCGCCAACAACTGCAATGGTTTGGCGGTATGGGTATTATTGTGTTAGCTGTTGCCATCATGCCGATGTTGGGCGTTGGTGGTATGCAGTTGTATAAAGCGGAAACACCAGGGCCGGTAAAAGATTCAAAGCTTACGCCCAGAATTGCGGGTACGGC
>CAZKUH010000127.1:0-6679 GCA_964555895.1 uncultured Enterobacterales bacterium | reverse complement strand
AATAATTTTTAATAATTGCGCAAATTCATTTTCATCTATGCTACCATTTTTGTCACTATCAAAAAAATCGAAATTATTTTTTATTTCAGAAACTTTCTCAGATGACAGTATTTTATCAGTCATTTTTTTTCCTTCAATTAGTGGATTTTAATACTCTAAAAGCGCATATTTATATTAACTAGGGTTTTTTTGTTTTTTAAATGGTTCCAGCAAATATCTTAAGCCGTTTCTATCAATTTCATACATGGTGATTAACAATTGTCCTAGCTGTCCGTCAGGAATAGACTGTTTCATAAACCAACTTAAATAACTAGAAGGTAAATCTGCTATTGAAAGACCCTTGAATTTTCCAAATGGCATCTTGTAGCGTACCAGATTTTGTAAACACGCTGGATCGGCCTGTAGAGGATCTAACATAATGGACTCATTTTTAGAGTGTCTATGGTTTCAAAAAAAATGCTGAACAAACAAACCGATAGAAAGTGGCACCACTGCAAACAGAGCCGCTATAATATCATCAAGCATGATGCCAATACCACCTCTCAGTCCACGATCTATGACCGAAATTGGCCAAGGCTTTAATATATCGAAAAACCTGAATGAGACAAGCGCAGCTAACCACCACCAAAAAAGCGCCGGTTGTTCGTGAAAATTTACCGACTGCGCGTCTTGAGCGTACATTAAATTAACAAAATACAGTGTTAGCCAAACCCCGCAAAATTCATCCCAAACTATTGCGGGGTGGTCATGAGTGTTAAATTTATCGGCAGAATAACGACAAATAAAAATACCAGCAATACTCACTACAATAATAATATACCCATTAATGAGTATGGGAAAAAATAGCGCTGCTAGCCATGCCAAAACTGATCCGGCGGTACCCGGAGCCTTAGGTATCAGACCACTTCCTAGCCCCAAGGCTAAAAAGTTTACCGGATTTTTCAGAGACTGTAAAGGCAGTTTATTCATCAGATATATTTAAATCGTTAATATTTTTTTCAGGTGGTTTTGTTGAAAAATGTTCGTAGCCATTGAGTGTCAAATTCACTCGAGCGCCTACATTTTGCAGCTCAATGCCTTTTTTGCCAGTAATTCGTCCTATTCGGGTAAAGTTGCAACCCGCATTACTCAAAGAGGTTGTCAGTATATCCTGCTCTGCTTCTGGCACCGTGAAACAAAGCTCATAATCATCACCACCAGCCAAAGCCATTTCCCAGGCATCGACTTCACCCAAATATCGTTTAAAAGAATCTGATAAAGGCAGTTTTTCAAGATTAATAATTGCCCCGATATCGTCACAAGCCGCATCACTGCTTTTGTTCAAAATATGATTTAAATCATTTATCAAGCCATCTGAAGTATCGATAGCTGAACTTGCGCCTGCCCGTAAAATTAAACCGGTTCCTACTCTGGGCGTAGGTCTATTAAGCCTGTTTAGAAGATATTTTCGATCGGCATCGTCAATCACGGTGTGTCGGCCTTGAATGATCGCCAAACCCAATGCTGCATCCCCCAAAGTGCCGGTGCAATAGATGAGATCGCCTTTACTGGCATTGCTACGACGTAAAGCCTTGGATTTGGGTACTTGGCCTAAAGCCTGAATGGTAATGGCTAATGGACCTTGATTGGTATCCCCACCGATTAAACAGATATTATAAAATTTTGCTTGTTCCAACAGGCTGGATGAAAAACGTCTGAGCCATTGATGGTCTACTTCCGGTAAACTTAACGCGAGCGTAAACCACTTCGGATTCGCCCCCATTGCCGCAAGATCACTTAAATTCACAGCTAAGGCTTTACAGGCAATATCTTCTGGAGAAGTATTTTCTGGAAAATGAATACCTGGCAGGAACATATCCGTAGTGACCACCAAATGATGAGTTTCAGGAAGATTAATGAGTGCAGCATCATCTCCAATACCAAGTTCTACCTGATTTTGTTCGCATTCACTCAGAGTGAAGTATTGTTTGATGATATCAAATTCGTTCATAATAACACCTGTTTATTATTTTCATTCTGTCTAATGTTTTTAAACATAACCGGGGCTAACTTACTGATTATTTTTTTTGGGGCTTCGTGCGCCGAAGCGCTGTGGACTCAGTACTTCGAATTCTGGCCGCGAGCTTGTCTACAACGCCATTGACAAATTTATGCCCATCTGTGCCACCGAAAACCTTAGCCAGTTCAATGGCCTCATTAATAACTACTTTATAGGGTACATCCGGTCGGTATTTCAATTCATAAGTTGCGAGTCGTAAAACAGCTCTTTCAACTGGATCAACTTCTGCAATACTTCGGGTCATTTGTGGCTGAATTAAACTGTCTAAGACATCTACATGCCTGGGGACAGCGTGAAGCAACTCGGCGAAATAATCCATATCAACTTTAGTGGTATTATTATCTTCGACAAATTGCATTTCGATACTGCTAGGCTCATTGGCAGAAATTTGCCATTGGTATAATGCCTGTAAAGCTAAGCGACGCGCTTTTCTTCTCGCCGAGGGTTTCACTTTTTGCTGTTTATCATTCATTTGCTTCACTCAAAAGAACCCAGTAAATTGACCATTTCCAGCGCAGAAAGAGCCGCTTCAGCACCTTTGTTACCAGCTTTGGTACCCGCTCTCTCTATGGCTTGTTCAATGTTATCAACGGTTAGCACGCCGAATGCAACAGGAATCCCACTGTCAAGGCTCACCTGTGCCAGACCTTTAACGCATTCGCCAGCAACATATTCAAAATGTGGCGTGCCACCTCTTATTACTGCACCCAATGCGACAATGGCTTGATACTGCCCGCTTTGGACTAATTTTTTCGCTGCCAAAGGCATTTCAAAAGCCCCGGGTACTTTTATAATATCTATTTGTGATGCCTTGATCCCGTGTCTTGTTAACACATCTATTGCAGCGGCTTGTAAACTGTCTACAATAAAGCTGTTAAATCGGCTAACCAATACTGCGTACTGGGCATTATTGGTGGTTAATGTACCTTCAAAAGTTGTCATCATTCATCCTCACTCAAGATATACTCCACCACTTCAAGGTTAAAACCTGAAAGGGCATAATAACGCTTTTCTTCACTCATTAAACGCATTTTACTCACACCTAATTGATGCAATATCTGTGATCCAATACCAATAGTTCTGGACCCAGAGTGTTTTTTTTCTGCCAGACTTTGCACCCCTGCATCCTGTTGTTGAAATTCTTTTATTTTCATTTCCAGTGATTGCCGATTTTCCCGACCCGATAATACCAGTAAAACGCCACAGTCTTCATTGGATATCCTGGCCAACGCGCGTTCCAACGGCCAACTCCGCCTCCCGACCCGATCACCAAACAAAACATCGGTAAAGGTATCCTCCATGTGCACCCTGACAAAAACTGCCTCCGTAGCCTTGATTTCACCCTTAACCAAAGCAAAATGTAATTGTCCATCAATGGTATCTTTAAAACAAAATAGTTGAAAATCTCCAAACTGAGTCGGCCAATGACAATGACTGAGTAACGTCACGGTTTTTTCATTAATACTACGATATTCAATTAAATCGGCAATACTGCCTATTTTTAATTGATGGGTCCTGGCAAATTGCTCGAGTTGTGGACGGCGTGCCATGGTACCGTCTTCATTTAAAATTTCAACAATTACTGCAGCGGGTGTTAAACCAGCGAGGCGCGCCAGATCACATCCTGCTTCGGTGTGGCCCGCTCGTGTTAATACGCCGCCGGGCTGAGCCATTATTGGGAAAATATGTCCGGGCTGTACCAGATCGGACGGTTCGGCATTGTCAGCAACTGCGGCTGCGATGGTTTTAGCACGATCAGCAGCGGAAATACCCGTAGTCACCCCCTCTGCCGCTTCGATAGATAAGGTAAAGTTTGTGGAAAATTGTGCGCCATTCTTATGCACCATCAATGGTAATCTCAATTGCTCACAACGTTCATGGGTTAATGTCAGACAAATAAGTCCACGGCCATAACGCGCCATAAAGTTGATATCTTCAGCGGTTACTGAACTCGCCGCAATGATGAGATCACCTTCATTTTCTCGGTCTTCATCATCCATGAGAATAACCATTTTACCCTGGCGGATATCTTTTATAAGCTCTTTAGAGCTATTGAGATGCGCGGTTGTTGTCTGATTCATTTTAACTTAAAACCTGAGTGTTCTAAAAATTCAGCGTTAATTTTAACACGCTGGTTGATTTCATTCGATTCTTGATTAATAACCTGGCTGGAAATAAGCCGTTCCAGATAGCGTGCAATAATGTCAACTTCCAGATTGACCCGTGTACCCACTTTATAATCAGCCATGATCGTTAGAGCCATAGTATGTGGAATGATTGTTAAATAAAAACCCAGGTCTTTCACTTCATTTACAGTCAAGCTGATACCATCGACACAAATCGAACCTTTTTCGGCAATGTAGCGCTGTAAAGCCTCCGGTGCTTCAATGAAAAATTGCCAGACATTGCCTTGCCTGTTTATTTTTTTAACCTGACCGATACCATCCACATGACCGCTGACCAAGTGTCCTCCCAGTCGAGTGGTGGGCAACATCGCCTTCTCTAAATTTAACCGTTGTTTGCTGGCATAATGAGCAAAACACGACCGATGAAGTGTCTCCGGCGAAATATCGACACTAAATTGGTCGGCAATTAAATCAACAACTGTCAGACAAACACCATTGACAGCGATACTGTCACCCGTTTTGACATCACTAAAATCCAATAGTTGGCTACTAAACTTCACCCGTGCACCCTCAGCACTCAGGTTTATGCTGATTATTTCTCCAGTGGCTTCAATTAATCCGGTAAACATTTTATCTTCCAACCTTTATCATGTATTTCTCGTTGTCCTTAGCAATTTTTTGCTTTAAAAGTCAATTTCATGTCCACACCAACCGCTCTGAACTCAAGCAAATTCAAGGTGAAAATTTCATCCATTTTAGCAAATGTGGGCAAATTAAATAAACCCAGCCCTTGATCTCCCAAGACTTTGGGCGCCATAAAAATTTGTAATTCATCGAATAATCCTTGCTGTAGAATCGCACCACTCAACCCCGCTCCAGCCTCAACCATCAGTTCATTCATCTGCCATTTAACAGCCAGTTGTTGCAGGACAAATGAAAGATCGAGGTGCTGGACTGAAGCAGTTGAAATTAAAGGTGCTTGCATCACATGAATATCAAATTTTTTGGCTGCTTGAGCAAACAGCTGCTGGTTTTTTGCACCTTCTGGTAAAACAATAATCGTTGTGCCGGGTTCTCTAAAAATTTGATATTGCGGGGTTAATCGTTGTTGTCCGTCTATAATCACCCGAACAGGCTGTCGTGTGGGGGCGGATGCCAGATTTTCGGCATAACCTAAATCGTCAACTCTGACTGTCATTCTAGGATTATCGCTAATCACCGTACCGCTACCTGTTAAAATACCACAAACCTGCGCCCGCAAACGTTGTACTTCTTGTCGGGATTCCGCTGAGCTTATCCACTGGCTGACACCATTGGCAAGGGCAGTACGTCCATCCACACTCATGGCTAGCTTCATCACCACCCAAGGCTTTGATTGAGTCATTCTCAAGATAAAACCGGCATTGAGTTCTTCGGCCTGCTGCTGCAATAAACCCTGCCGTACTTTAATCCCTGCTGCTTGTAGTTTCTTTATCCCTTTACCCGAAACCGCTGGATTTGGATCGATCATGGCGATGATGACTTCTTTAACGCCTGCTTCGATTAAGGCGTCTGCACAAGGTGGTGTATGGCCGTAATGGGCACAGGGCTCTAGCGTGATAAAACAACTCGCTCCGCAAAGGACAGCCGCCGCAACGGATGGAGATGGAGAACGCTCATCAACATCTTCAAGGGCATTAACTTCCGCATGATTCCCCCCTGCACGTTGGTGCCAACCTTCACCAATAATTTGTCCATCCTTCACCAATAGTGCACCCACACGGGGATTTGGCGCTGTGGTAAACAGTCCTTTTTTTGCCAATTCAAGTGCGCGAGCCATAAACTGGTTTTCCAGCAAAGAGAAGTGAGATTGTAGAACAGACATAACGCTTATTCAGATTTTTCCAGCGCATCGATTTCTTTACGAAACGCATCCATATCCTGAAAGTCCCGGTATACCGAAGCAAATCGTACATAGGCGACCTTATCGAGTTTACGCAACTCCTTCATGACCCATTCGCCTAATTTGGTAGATTCCACCTCACGTTCACCGGTAGCACGTAAAGTAGATTTGATGCCGTTGAGTGCTTCTTCCACTTTTTCAATGGAGACAGGACGTTTTTCAATGGCCCGCATAATACCCATGCGTAATTTTTCATCGTCGAAAGGTTGACGCGAGCCATCAGCCTTAATGATACGGGGCATGACCAGTTCTGCCGATTCAAAAGTAGTGAACCGTTCTCCACAGAGGGCGCATTCCCGACGTCGACGTATTTGATCACCACCAGTAACCAGTCTGGAATCAATGACCTTGGTATCCTGTGCAGGACAGAAGGGGCAATGCATAATATCTTCCTTTATTTGTGGCGGGCTATGAAAGGCGGCTACTTAACCGGCATAAACTGGAAATTTGCCAGTCAGTGCTGAGACCTTATCTCGAACTGCAGTAGCCACTTGCTCATTTTCGATATCATCAAGAATATCACAAATCCAACCCGCCAAGTCTTTAACTTCT
>CAZKUH010000126.1:0-6682 GCA_964555895.1 uncultured Enterobacterales bacterium | reverse complement strand
AAAACAGCGGCTAAAATTTGAAAATTGAAGAACCAAGCTGAATTATTATGCTCTTCTTTGTTGAGATAAACGACAAAGGTTATAGCTAGAATAATCGCGGCTAACAATGAAATTGTTTCCAGATCAAATTTAGGAAACAACATGATTCTTATCACGTAAAGAACCATAAAAGCACCCATTATCAGGTAGGTCTTTATGCTATTCCAACTATACTTTTCAGCCATTAAGATGCTGCCGGTTGAAATAAAAAAGAATCCGATAAAAAGCAACAGCGTGATATCATTTTTAAAATACACCAACCAGTGAATATTATACAAAGCACCCAGAACCAGTAAGTAGACCGCAACGATAGAAATCACAGCTAAAGGGAATCTTTGAAAAGTTTGATAGAGGGCCAACAAAACCGATCGCCAAAATGGTGCACTGAATAAACGCTTGATTGATATCATGATTATTTTCCCTGGATATTGAAGTGAAATACTCACTTATTGCCTCTGCTGCAATTTATTCTACCTGTTAAATTAACACTACAGTACAACTTTTCTCACCTTTCACCATATCAACACATTCCCGGAAATGGTTGCATACCTTCAAACATCTCAATAAAGAATGATTGTTGGATGCAATTGGCTGCTTTTATCAGTAAAATAATACGCATCGACTATTTCTCAATAAACTGATGAAGGTAAGAATATGAATAACCATTTTGATGATTTTTTGTCTTCGCAACTTGAAGACCTTAAAACGCAAGGATTGTACAAAGATGAACGTATTATTGTTTCGCAGCAATCTGCTGATATTGAAGTCAGTTCCGGCGAACATGTTTTAAACTTTTGTGCCAATAATTATCTGGGGTTAGCCAATCATCCAGCTTTGATAAATTCGGCTAAGGCAGGACTGGAAAAGCATGGCTATGGTATGGCTTCTGTGCGTTTTATTTGCGGTACACAGGATGTGCACAAGGCACTTGAGGTGGCGATCAGTGATTTTCTGGGCATGGAAGATACTATTTTGTACTCTTCCTGTTTCGATGCCAATGGCGGTCTGTTCGAAACCCTTTTATCTGCTGAGGATGCCATTATCAGCGATTCTTTAAATCATGCCAGTATTATTGATGGCGTGCGCTTAAGCAAATGTAAACGTTTTCGTTACCTCAACAATGATATGGCCGATCTTGAAGCCAAGTTACAACAAGCCAATGAGCAAGGCGCCCGTTTTAAGTTAATCGCCACCGATGGTGTATTTTCAATGGATGGTATTATTGCTAACCTTCCGGCTATTTGCGATCTAGCGGAAAAATATGAAGCCATGGTAATGGTCGATGATTCCCATGCCGTAGGTTTTACCGGTACAAAAGGTAAAGGCACTCATGAATACCATAACGTCATGGGCCGCGTGGATATTATTACAGGGACTTTAGGCAAGGCTTTAGGCGGTGCTTCTGGTGGATTCACTGCGGCCAGCAATAAAATCGTCGATTGGTTGAGAAACCGTTCCCGTCCTTATTTATTCTCTAATACTTTAGCACCCGTTATAGCGCATACTTCACTCAAGGTATTGGATCTATTAAAAGAAGGAGATGAACTGCGGCAGAAATTACGACAAAACAGTGCATATTTCAGAACAGAAATGACGACTCTAGGTTTTGATCTGGTCGCTGGCGATCATCCGATTATTCCAGTCATGTTAGGCGATGCCCGGTTAGCTAAAGAAATGGCCAACAAGATGTTACAACAAGGTATCTATGTGGTGGGGTTTTCATTTCCGGTGGTACCAGAAGGACAGGCACGGATCCGCACACAGATGTCAGCGGCACACACCAAAGCACATATCGACAAAGCGCTCGCTGTCTTTGCCAAAGTCGGTAAGGAATTAGGGGTTATTTCGTGAAAACTCTGAGCAAATTAAAAAGAGAACCGGGTATGTGGATGGTTGATCAGCCACTGCCACCGATGAGCCACAATGATGTCAAAATAAAAATAAAGAAAACAGCTATTTGTGGTACCGACATTCACATCTATAACTGGGATGAGTGGTCGCAAAATACCGTCCCGGTTCCGATGATAGTAGGGCATGAATTTATTGGGGTCGTGGATGAAGTTGGCTCCGAAGTAAAAGCCTATAAACCAGGACAAAGAGTCTCAGGAGAAGGGCATATAACCTGTGGCCATTGTAGAAATTGTCGCGCTGGTCGTCGTCATTTATGCCGTAACACAGTTGGGGTAGGGGTCGATCGGGCCGGTGCTTTTGCGGAATATCTGGTTATTCCGCAAGATAATGTTTTCCCCATACCCGATAATATTTCTGATGACATGGCGGCTATTTTTGATCCTTTTGGCAACGCCGTGCATACCGCACTTTCCTTTGATCTGGTAGGAGAAGACGTTTTAATCACGGGGGCGGGGCCAATTGGAATTATGGCGGTGGCGGTATGTAAACATGTCGGTGCCAGGCACGTCGTCGTCACCGATGTTAACCCTTATCGCTTGGCCTTGGCGGTCAAAATGGGGGCGACTCGGGCAGTTGATGTATCCAAAGAATCGCTGACAGATGTGATGACGGCACTCGATATGACTGAAGGCTTTGATGTGGGTCTGGAAATGTCGGGGGTACCAGTAGCTTTTGCAGGCATGTTAGAAACGATGAACAATGGTGGGAAAATCGCCATGTTGGGAATACCACCCGCAACAATGGCCATAAACTGGAATCAAGTGATTTTTAAAGGACTGATTATTAAAGGCATTTATGGTCGTGAGATATTTGAAACCTGGTATAAAATGGTTTCTATGTTGCAATCTGGCTTGGATATTTCACCGGTCATTAGTCACCATTTTAAAGTAGATGATTTTCAACAAGGTTTTGATGTCATGCGTTCTGGACAATCCGGTAAAGTCATTTTGAGCTGGGATTGAGTCTGGTTTTACTGCTTTAGACGTTCTTTCTCTCCACAGGTATTGCAAATGGCAAATGAATTAAAGTTAGACTGGCGCTGGCGCGAATTCGATACGCTGGAAGTGACTGAACTCTATCAGATACTTAAATTACGTCAGGACGTTTTTGTCTTAGAGCAAAATTGTTTATACCCTGACATAGACGGTGAAGATTACCATCATTGGCATTTATTGGGTTATGATGAAGACCATGAACAGGATTTTCAGAATGAAAATCTGGCCGCCTATTTACGTTTGATACCTCCAGATCACCATGAATCAGGGTGTGTCGCCATTGGCAGGGTCGTTACCGACAATCAATATCGTGGTTTTGGTTTAGGATACAAATTGATAGAGCAAGCCTTAAAATTTTGTGCTTACGAGTACCCGGAAATGGTTGTTTTTTTATCTGCACAGGAACATTTGGAAGATTTTTATAAAAGTTTTGGATTTTCTACGGTAAGTGATGTCTATCTGGAAGATGATATCCCCCATGTGGATATGAAAAAAATTCCGACCTTTAACTAACCTCAACTCATAGGTCGGTACTTAAGGGAAAATATAACACAAAAGAAGGTGTCATTCTGGCCGCAGTGGAGAAATCTTCCGGTTACAACAGTGCTACCGGAGCAAGATCTCTCCACTCCGGTCGAGATGACATACTATTTTTCCTTAAGTGCCAACCTTTGAACCTCGACTAATTTTATTCCTGAGAGGACGTGACATGTCGTTTAAGCGTATTTCTGTAGTTGATGCTGAAATCCTAATCCAGAGTAAAGAAGCTGTTGTGGTCGATATTCGTGATTCGGCCTCTTTTGCCAATGGCCATATTGCCAAAGCTACCCTGATTGATAACAACAATATCCGTAGGTTTATCACTGAAGCCGATAAAAGCAAACCCTTGATTGTCTGTTGCTATCACGGCAACAGTAGTATAGCCGCCGGTGGATTTTTTGATTCTGCGGGTTTTGCCGAGGTTTATAGCATGGACGGCGGCATGACCAGTTGGATGCTATCCAAAGCGACTGTTTCAGATTAGACTGTGATAGCCAAGCGCTATTAATTAAGTTCACATGGTGAGGAATTTTTTAAAGATCAAACCATCTACCACCGGTTTTCCAACTTCCTCTTTAAACAATTTTCGTAATCCCTGGATCGCTTCTTTTTGGAGTGCAGCTCTTTGACGGACATCCTTGAGTTTCTCTTCTGGTTGTGCCCCTAAAAATTCCACCAGAAAATCCTTGATAAGCGGCATATTATCATCCACCAGCTTTTCGTTGGCTTTTATCGTGACGATCCGTGGCAAAGTGTTTAAATAGCCCAAACGGCCATTTTTCTTGGTGAAGTTGGTGATGAGGTAAGGCTCTATTGCCACATACACCGTTTCTTTACCCGGATCCTTTTCCTCAGCTGCCAGCCCGCCAATTTCCGAGAAAAAAAATATCAAGGAAAACAAGGTGATAATGAATGTTTTTATTAATTTCATAACGCTTCCTTTAAATTGGCACACTCAATTGAGTCGATGGGACTGAATACTTTCTCTCCTTGTGCTTCGGGACTCTATCTTCTTATGTTAGCATAGCAATCATTTGCCAATTTTGCCTAACTTTAAACTAATTTGAATGTGATAAAACAAACTGGAAACCCTTTCTGGCAATCCTGGTGTTTGCCCATGACGCAATCACCACCAGAGATTGTCACTTATGGCAAATCCATGACCAAACGTCTTGCTGAGGATTCAGGGTGTAAACCCATTATCCTTGCTCGCAAAGAAAGAATTGCACCGGCACACGCTCGCGACAGCCAGTTAATCGGTGTAAAAACCGGGCAATGGTTGTGGCAACGTGAAATTCTGATGGGCAATCAGCAGGTCTGGTTATACGGTTTCACCATGACTTTACCCGTTGCTCGCTGTGCCAGTTTATGGGATTTGCATCATATCGGAACTAAACCCTTGGGTGCTAAACTGTTTACTACAAAGCATGTTTTTCGAGAATATTTTGCTGTAGGAGAGATCGCACCGCAACATAATCTATGGCAAAAGATAAGAAAAATGAAACCAGATATTCCAGAAAAACTTTGGGCAAGGTGCTCATTATTTTCTTATCAGCTGAAACCTTTGTTATTATACGAAGTGCTGTTACCAGATTGCCCCGGTATGCGTTATTAACCAATATGAAAAGAAGAATTCAAAAAAATTCTACGCTCCGTTCTTATCTGCAATTAATGCGGCTAGATAAACCTATCGGGACATTGTTGCTACTTTGGCCAACTTTGTGGGCGGTATGGATCGCGGCTAAAGGTCAACCTGATATCTCGATTCTGATTATTTTTATTGTTGGGGTGATTCTTATGCGCGCCGCAGGATGCGTCATTAATGACTGGGCTGACCGTCATTTTGATGGCAAAGTCAAACGCACAGCTCAACGACCATTAGCAACAGGTGCTATCCCGCAAAAACATGCTTTATTTTTATTCGTGGCATTGAGTTTTTTTGCTTTTGCGTTGGTACTTTTTCTTAACCTACAAACTATCCTATTTTCATTGATAGCTGTTGGCTTAGCCATTTTATACCCTTTTATGAAACGTTATACCTACTATCCACAAGTAGTGTTAGGCGCGGCCTTTAGTTGGGGGATCCCCATGGCTTTTATGGCGATCAATGAGCAAGTCTCAGCTGTTGGCTGGGTATTATTCCTGACCAATTTATTATGGACCATTGCCTATGATACTGAATACGCCATGGTTGACAGAAAAGATGATTTGAAAATAGGCATTAAATCCACCGCCATATTATTTGGTGATGCCGATAAATTAATCATCGGTATTTTACAAGGAATGGTTATTCTGGCCTTGCTATTGGTGGGTAACAAGGAAGAATTGTCGGTATTTTTTGATCTTTCAATTTTACTGGTAGTGGGTTTATTCAGCTTTCAACAATGGCTCATTAGACAACGAAAAACAACCGCCTGTTTTAAAGCTTTTTTGAATAATCAATGGGTGGGTTTGGTGCTTTTCGTTGGTATCGTTTTAGCCTACGCCTTTCCTTTGTCTGGCTGATTATTGTGGCAAGTCGGTAGAATGACGAGATTTAATTTCACTAAAAATTTTGTCATCCTAACCGGAGCACAGCGAAATGGAAGGATCTTGATTAGCATTTTCACAAGGGTTTAAAAAATGAATATCGAACTCTGGCATGAATTTTTGACAGTGGCATTATTTCATTTGTTAGCTGTGATGAGTCCAGGGCCTGACTTTGCAGTGGTGGTAAAACAAAGCGTCAGTCAAGGTAGAACCATTGGCATCTATACCGCTTTTGGTGTTGGCACTGCCATTTTAATTCATGTCAGCTATTCCCTTTTAGGGATCGGTTTACTTATCAGAAATTCTCAAGCTTTATTTACTATTTTGAAATATCTTGCCGCAGCATACCTGGTTTATATTGGTATCAAAGCCATCCGTTCAAAAAAAGTGCAAACAACTGACATAGAAAACTTCATTGAATCATCTGCAACAATCCCCATCAGGCAATCATTTATAAAAGCCTATTGGATGGGTTTTTTAACCAATGGCTTAAACCCCAAAGCCACACTGTTTTTCTTTTCGCTTTTTGCGGTAGTGATAAGCCCTGCAACCCCTGTACTTGTTCAAGTAGCCTACGGTTTTTATATGGCGCTGGTGACCGCACTCTGGTTTGTGTTAGTGGCTTTATTGTTTGGCCATCAGGCGGTAAGAATCAAGTTCGAAAAAAT
>CAZKUH010000125.1:0-6694 GCA_964555895.1 uncultured Enterobacterales bacterium | reverse complement strand
TACTTTGTCGATTGCTCTGCTCCCCATGTTTTTAAAGTATATTTTCTGACGTTAAGTAAATCTGCACGAGCACCAAGTGTAAACTTATATGAAAGCATTTAGTCTAGTTTTTCCGCGATTAAATCAGACATAAATTGTTCACCTTCAATTAAATTATCATTCTCTATATCAATTTTAGCTCTAGCAGCTCGCTCTTGTAACAAAGTGAATTTAACTTCTTCCATTTGTTGATATTCATCTATTGAGATCACAACAGCAACGGGTTTACCGTTTTTATTGATTTGAACTGGTTCACGTTGAGCCTTTAATAGCATATCGCCAAACTGTGTTTTAGCATCGTTTGCTGTGAGTGCTTGCATTGTTTATTACTCATAATGATTAATAACAACAGTATAGTCGAATCGTTCGAAATAATCTATTTGAACTGAATTAGTAGCGCTAACGATTACATCAATAAAGCACATTGGAATACGGTTATGCTTGATGGCTCCATCCCCAAGGGCAAAATTGAAAGAATGAAGGATAATTGGTATTTGTTGGTGGCGAGTAAAATGACTAAGAAAGATCAGCAGTCAATTTTGGTACAACTTTAAAACGGTGAATTTGATCTCTAGTGTGATTATTGAGCACTGTTTATTTGAAGAAATAACGTATTTTCAATGCCAATATCAATAAAACCATATTGTCGATAAAATTTATCCATGTCATCCAAATAATGCACTAAAATCGCGGCACAACCTATTTGAGCCGACACATTCTCAATTCTTTCAATGGCATTGACTAACATGGCTTCCCCTAATCCTTGTCCAGAATAATTTATATCAACGGCTAACCTGCATAAGATCGCTATTGGAATTTCATTTGGTGCATTACGCTGTAAAGTTTTTGGCATGTTTTGGCGTTTAATTGTACCCATTGCTGTTGAATAATATCCAGCAACGATATTGTTATTTGAGTTAATAACAAATGTCTGAGTAAATCCTTTAGTAGCATTGCGTAACGCTTTTTTTGATAGCCAATGATTTAAAGAAGTCACACCACAATCAAAGTTACTTATTATATGATCTTTGGTGATCGCTATTGGTGCGCTTACTTCCATGGTTTATCTTTACTTAATGCTTTAGTTAATTTTTCATTAGCCATAAATGGTTCTTGCATTAATTGAGAAAAAAGTTCAAATGTACTGCGAGTTACACTATGCTCTCTGCGATCCAATAAAACTTCTTCAGCATACTGGGTTGCTGTAGAAAGCATAAAGTCGGTCCGGGATATATTGAGCAACTTTGCAGCTTTGTCAATTAGATCTCTTTTCATTGTTGGTGCTTTTAATTGTATGCGCACGGTATTTGTTGAAAGTGTCGACATAGTAATGCTCCGTAAGTTATTTAAGGAGAGTATAATACGCCGTGTGTACTATGTACACACCTGTTTATTGGTAAAGCAGTAGCGCTAACGATTACATCAATAAAGCATATTGGAATACGGTTATGCTTGATGGCTTCATCCCCAAGGGCAAAATTGAAAGAATGATGGATAATTGGTATTTGTTGGTGGCGAGTAAAATGACTAAGAAACAGCAACGATTTTTTTGCTGTAGTTGGGCGCTCTGAGATAAATCATCATAAAGTTGTCGTAAGACAAATTTATGATGATTTATCTCAGAAACTTTCTTTAAAATGCTACATATGTTGTAAAATTCGCTATAATCTGCTTAATGCCCAAGTTGTAAGGCTATCTGGTGATACAAATGAAAAGGAGTGCCCCATTTGTTTTACCGTCTCAATAATTAGAAATCCAACAATCATTTTATGAGAAGATTAAATTGAAACCTACCGACATCAAAAATCCGGAATACTTTCATAAAGTAGTGGACTGTCAGTATGCCTGTCCAGCACACACCCCGGTACCAGAATATATTCGGCTTATCGCAGCCGGCCGTTATGATGAAGCTTACATGATTAACTGGGAGTCCAATGTTTTTCCTGGAATACTTGGAAGAACTTGTGACCGACCCTGCGAACCGGCATGTCGACGCGGACGAGTTGAAAAAGAGCCAGTGGCTATCTGTCGTCTAAAACGTGTGGCGGCAGATAATAAAGGCAATGTGCAGCAGTATATGCCGGCCATTCCAAAAAAGAAAAATGGTAAAAAAATTGCGCTATTAGGTGGCGGCCCCGCCGCTTTGACAGTGGCGAGAGATTTATTGCCATTGGGTTATGAAGTTGATCTCTATGACGATCAAGGTAAAGCTGGTGGTTTTATGAGAAGCCAGATCCCGTCTTTCAGACTGCCTGAAACTGTGTTAAACGAAGAAGTGAATTATATTTTGGATATGGGGGTTATCACTCACTTTAACTGTTATGTTGCCAGTCTGAAAGAAATTATAGCAAAAGATTACGATGCTATTTTTGTCGGAACAGGGGCGCCGAGAGGTCGGGATTTGCCTAAACTTGCTGGACGACAGGAAGCCGATGCAAGTGTCCATATTGGTATTGACTGGTTAGCCAGCGTGGCTTTTGAGCATATTAAAAAAATAGGCAAAAAAGTATTAGTTCTCGGTGGCGGAAATACCGCGATGGATTGTTGTCGTACGGCTCTCAGGCTTGGGGGTGAAGATGTGCGTGTGGTGGTGCGAAGCCCACAGGCCGATATGAAAGCTTCACCCTGGGAAATAGAAGACACGCTTCACGAGGATATTCCCATTTATGAAAACCATGTACCTAAATCTTTTGTGATGGAAAATGGTCAATTAGTGGGTATGAATTTTGAGTTGGTAAAAGCTGAATATGATGAAGATGGCAAGCGGACTTTAGTACCCACAGGTGCAGATGAAGTATTCATGGCGTGTGATGATGTTTTGATGGCGCTGGGTCAGCAAAACGCTTTTCCCTGGATTGAACGTGATCTTGGTCTGGAGTTTAACGAATGGGATATGCCAGTTGTCAATGAGCAAACCTTCCAGAGCAGTCTTAAAAATATCTTTTTTGGTGGAGATGCTGCTTGGGGTCCAAAAAACGTCATCACGGCAGTTGCGCATGGTCATCAGGCAGCAGTTTCGATAGATTTATATTGTGAAAGCAAAGATGTAAACGAACGCTTGGCACCAGGGGTGACGTTGGTGAGTCAGAAAATGGGTTTTCATGACTGGATTTATGATTCCCATGTCAACGATGAAGACCGCCATATTGTGCCCCTGGCTGATAAAGCTAAAGCCCTGAAAGATCGCTTCATGGAAGTTGAGCTGGGCTTTGACAGTAACGTGGGATATGAAGAGGCGATGCGTTGTTTAAACTGTGATGTGCAGACGGTATTTGATGAGTCACGTTGCATTGAATGTGATGCTTGCACAGATATCTGCCCAACCAGCAGTATCAATTTCATTGCTAACGAAGATGAAGATGCGCTCAGAAAACATTTAACCGTCCCAGCGAAAAACGAAGAGCAGGATTTATATGTTTCAGCAACATTAAAAACCAGCAGAATAATGGTGAAGGATGAAGATGTTTGCCTGCACTGTGGTTTGTGTGCAGAAAGGTGTCCGACAGCGGCATGGGACATGCGAAAATTTCTTTATACGGTGACAAAATCTTATACCAAGGTGAGTCAATCATGAGTTCAATGACAGCAGCACAAACCCAGTGCGATAAAATTTCAGCAAATAATGACTTTGTTATTCGGTTTGCTAATGTTAATGGTTCGGGTTCGGCCAGCGCCAACAGCCTTTTTGCTAAAGCCGTTTTCAGATTAGGCGTGCCGGTCAGTGCCAAGAATATTTTCCCTTCAAATATTCAGGGTTTACCCACCTGGTATGAAGTCCGTGTGAATGAACATGGCTATTTGGGGCGACGGGGCGGGATTGACATGATCGTTGCTACCAATGGTCAAACTTTGAGACAGGATTTCGATGAAGTATTGCCTGGTGGTTATTTTATTTTTGATTCCACCAAACCGTTACCGAAGGATTATATTCGTCCTGATCTGAATATCATCGGTATTCCGCTGACGACTTTGGTGAACAACGAATTTAACGACCCCCGACAAAGGCAACTATTCAAAAATATTATTTATGTGGGCGCCTTGTCCTATATATTATCCATGGATTTTTCCGTTTTTACCGACGCTATAAAAAGTCAGTTTAAAACCAAAGAAAAACTTATCGCACCGAATATTAAAGCTTTGGAATTGGGTTACAATTATGCTAAAGCACATTATGCCGATGCTTGTGGTATCAACGTGAACCGTTGTGATTGTGTCGGCGACAGCATCATGATTGATGGTAATAGCGCTTCGGCTTTAGGCGCGTTATATGGTGGGGCGACAGTAGTAGGCTGGTATCCGATCACACCGTCTACTTCTGTTATTGAAGCTTTTGAAAAATACGCAAAAAAATTTCGCGTAGATAAAGAAACAGGAAAAAATAATTTTGCCATCGTTCAGGGTGAGGATGAACTTGCCGCTATTGGCATTGTAATCGGTGCGGCCTGGAATGGTTCCAGAGCTTTTACCGCAACTTCCGGCCCTGGAATTTCATTGATGAGCGAATTTTTGGGCTTGGCATATTTTGCCGAAATCCCTGCTTTTTTAGTAAATGTACAAAGAAGTGGACCCAGTACCGGCATGCCTACCAGAACCCAGCAATCGGACATCATGTCTTGTGCTTATGCTTCTCATGGTGACACCAAGCACGTGCTTTTGTTTCCCTGTGACCCCAAAGAATGTTTTGATATGGCGGCTGCAGGACTGGATCTGGCGGACAGATTACAGACACCAGTGATTATGATGAGCGATCTTGATTTAGGTATGAACGATATCATGAGCCCCCCGTTAAAATGGGAGGATGGTAGAGAATTTGATCGCGGTAAAGTGTTGACTGCCGAAGAACTGGATAATTTAACTGAACGCTGGGGACGATATAAAGATATCGATGGTGATGGTATTGGCTATCGAACTTATCCGGGTACTCATGCCAGTAAAGGTTCCTATTTCACTCGTGGCTCGTCACATAATGAATACGCAGCCTACACCGAAAATAGTGATGAATACAATGAAGGTATGAAAAGATTGTTGGTTAAATGGAACACGGCTAAGACATTGGTCCCTAAACCACGTTTTCATGTTCATGATGCTGCAAGTAAAGTTGGTGCAATTTTTTATGGGACCAGCACCCATTCTTCTTATGAAGCAATTTCAGCTATCGCCAAAGAGGGAACAAAAATTAACACCATGAGAGTTCGAGCTTTTCCCTTTACTACTGAAGTGGGGGAGTTTATTAAAAATCATGATGTTATTTTTGTGATTGAACAGAATCGTGATGCACAATTAAAATCACTGATCATGAATGAATTAGGCACACATGCCGAAAAACTTATTCCGGTATTAAATATTGATGGTATGCCCATTACCGCACGCCATATTACCAAACAAATCCATAACGTTTTGTTTAATGATAACGTAATTTCTCTCGAAACTTCTGCAACCGAAACGCAGGAGTGAGGATAATAAAATGACTTATATTCGCCCAACTTTTCGACACCCGGATCTGCCGACCAACGCTATTGGATTGGCACGAACTGATTATGAAGGTGCGTTATCAACGCTTTGTGCTGGTTGTGGACACGATTCTATTACCAGTGCCATTATTAATTCCTGTTTTGAGTTGTCACTGGAGCCTCATCGAATCGCCAAAATGTCTGGTATCGGCTGTTCCTCAAAAACGCCAGCGTATTACCTCGGTAAGTCCCACGGTTTTAACTCGGTACATGGCAGGATGCCATCAGTAACAACTGGTGCCAATATGGCTAATCGTGATTTACTTTATATTGGGGTTTCCGGTGACGGTGATACGGCATCAATTGGTATGGGGCAATTTGCGCACGTGGTCCGGCGAAATTTGAATATGGTCTACATCGTGATGAATAATGGGGTTTATGGCTTAACCAAAGGCCAGGATTCTGCCACCGCTGATATTGGTTCAGCCAGTAAAAAAGGCATTCCGAACAAATTTGAATCTATTGATCTATGTGCCATGGCTATCCAGTTAGGAGCGGGTTATGTTGCGCGGAGTTTTTCGGGTGACAAGCATCAGTTGGAACCCATTCTAAAGGCGGCTATGTGTCATGACGGTTTTGCTTTCATTGATATTATTTCTCCTTGTGTGACCTTTAATAATACCCCTAAATCGACCAAAGGCTATGAGTGGGTTCGAGATCATCAGGATGCAACCGGGACTTTTGATTTTATTCCTGTACGAGATGAAATTAAACATGAACAAGAAGCTGGAACCACCGAGATGGTGACTTTACATGATGGCAGTGTATTACACCTTCATAAGGGTGACGTTGATCTTGATGTCCGTAGCAGGCGAGCCGCAGTCAATGTGCTGGAGCAACATAAACATGAAGGAAAAATTCTTACCGGGCTCATCTATCTTGATGAAAAAAGTCAGGATACACATACGCTGTTAAATACTTCAGACACCCCGTTAAACAGTATGGGAAACGAGGTACTGAGTCCTTCAAATGATGCATTAGCCTTGATAAATGAAATGCATCGATAAACTGGGTGCTGGGTGATTCAGCAACCTGAATCCTGTATAAGAGTCGTCACCAAGTTAGCTAAAGTGCAGGAAGGATTTTGCCGAGTTAAGATTAAATATCACCATGACAGCAACAGAAAGTAAATACGACGTCATCAT
>CAZKUH010000124.1:0-6726 GCA_964555895.1 uncultured Enterobacterales bacterium | reverse complement strand
AAAGATTAACAAAAAAAGAAGCCTTATTGCTTTCGCGTCAATTGGAAAAATTGGAACGTGGCATTGGCGGTATTAAGAACATGGGTGGATTGCCCGACGTTCTTTTTGTCATAGATGCGGACCATGAGAAAATCGCTGTGGCCGAAGCTAACAAATTGGGTATCCCGGTTATTTCTATCGTTGATAGCAATTCAAATCCAGACGGCATTGATTACATCATTCCTGGAAATGACGATGCCATCAGAGCGATAACAATGTATTTACAACATGCAGCTGATACCATATTGGAAGCAAAAGCTGCCAATGCAATTGCAGAAGTGGTTACAGATGAATTTGTTGAAGAAGCACCTAAAAAAACCACCAGCAAGAAAGTGGTGACTAAACCGGCTGCTAAGAAGATAGAAAAACCAGCCGCAGAAGCTGAAAATGAGCCAGCTGAAGTTAAAACAGCAACGGCAACAGTTGATAAGCCAGCTGAAACAAAAACAGCAGCAGTAGAAAAAGCTGAGAGTGAATCCAAGGAAGAAACACCTGAAAAAGTGGCTGTTAAAAAAACAGCCGCTAAAAAAGCGTCGCTCAAGCAAACCGAAACCAAGGACGAAGCCGTTAGTAAAGAAGTTGCTGCTAAAAAAACCGCAACTAAAACCGCAACTAAAACCGCAACTAAAAAGGTAGCGACTAAAAAGCCAAAAGAAACATCTTCCAGCAAAGAAGATTGATTTTGGGTCAGGGGGCAGTAGCTCCCTTTTTTTGAAGTGAATTTATAGTGATCTTTGTAACATTAAAGAATCGACAGGGTTAAACGCTGGAATATGGTGGATCCAGTCACTGATTTTGTCATCTTGACGGTACAGGATCTAGTTTAATTCAGTAAGGTTTATAAACTTTATTGACGAAGAACTATTCCAAGAAATGAATATGAGGTAATGAAAATGGCAATTACTGCTGCACTCGTTAAGGAACTGCGTGATAGAACTGGCGCGGGTATGATGGAATGTAAAAAAGCGCTTGTTGAAACTGATGGAAATGTTGAAACGGCCATTGATAACATGCGTAAATCAGGTCAGGCTAAAGCGGCAAAGAAAGCTGGCAGGATTGCTGCGGAAGGTATTATTGTCGCCAGAACTTCTACGGATGCGAAACAAGGTATCATGCTGGAAATAAACAGTGAAACTGATTTTGTCTCAAGGGATGAAAATTTCCTCGCATTTAGTCATGAAATTGCTGATCTGGCATTAGCGAATAAGACGACGGATATTAAGTCTTTAATGACTTTAATCACTGCAGCGGGCACTTCAGTGGCTGATTCACGTGATACATTGGTGGCGAAAATTGGAGAGAATATCCAATTGCGTCGTATCGAATTTATAGCGGGCGAACAAATTTCCACTTACATTCATGGTGGACGTATCGGCGTCATGGTTTCTACTAAAGGTGGTGATCAGTCTCTGGCTCGTGACATTGCTATGCATATCGCTGCAAGTGCCCCAGAAGTTATTTCTCCTGACGATGTGCCTGCAGAACTTCTTGAAAAAGAAAAGGAAATTTTCACCGCCCAAGCTCGTGAAAGCGGTAAACCTGACAATATCATCGAGAAAATGATCGATGGTCGAATGAAAAAATTTGTGAGTGAGGTCAGTCTGCAAGGACAGCCATTTATTAAAGACCCTGCAATCAAGGTGGGAAAGCTTTTAGAAGATAGCAAGGCTTCGGTCACGAGTTTTTATCGGTTCGAAGTAGGTGAAGGTATCGTCAAAAAAGAAGAAGATTTTGCCGCTGAAGTTATGTCGCAAATTAAAGGGTAATCGACACGCCATGTAGAAATAAACCTCATATTTAAGAAATTAAGTTTGGGGTTTTTGTTTTTATACAAACGCTTGAATGCGTAAAAATCGAGAGCATATTTTATAAATCCAGGAAGTTAAAATGAGTCATACTAATATTAAGCCACTTTATAAAAGAATATTGTTAAAGCTTTCTGGTGAAGCGCTGATGGGCGATGAAAGTTTTGGTATTGATCCCAAAGTACTTGATCGTATGGCATCAGAGATTAAACAGGTGATCGAGCTGGGTGTACAGATTGGAATTGTTATCGGTGGTGGTAATCTTTTTCGAGGACAAAAGCTAGCCGATGCAGGTATGGATCGAGTCGCAGGTGATCACATGGGGATGTTGGCGACGGTAATGAACGCCCTGGCTTTGCAGGATGCGTTGGAGCGTAGTGGTTTGCCTACAAGAGTCATGTCAGCAGTGTCTTTAACTGGGGTCTGTGATAACTATGACAGGAGATATGCCATGCGTTATCTGGAACATGGCGAAGTTGTTATTTTGGGCGCGGGTACCGGCAATCCATTTTTTACCACTGATACCGCTGCGTGTCTTAGAGGTATAGAAATTGATGCGGACGCTATCTTAAAAGCCACTAAAGTTGATGGTGTATATTCTGCAGATCCGGTAAAATTTCCTGAAGCGACTCGATTTGATCGTTTAAGTTATGCTGAGGTTTTGGAACGTGAGCTGGAGATAATGGATTTAACTGCTTTTGCCCTAGCGAGAGATCATGACAAAAAAATTAGGGTCTTTAGTATGCAGCAAGCTGGTAATCTGTTAAAAGTGATGACCAGTGAAGAAGAAGGCACGATTATCGAGTGATTATTAACTAAATAACCTGAACGCTGGATAATGTTAATGCGCAATGAATTAAGGCTTTTCCGATAGGGTGAAGGCACTATTATTGGAGCATTTCGATTTCCATTATCCAGCGTTCAGGTTCAATAAGTATTCATATGTTCATCACTATTGGTTAGTACTTGTTTTATTAAAAAGAAGCCCTTAAGGAGTTGATAATGATAAATGAAATTTTGACTGATGCTAAATCCCGAATGGGTAAATCAATAGATTCTTTTAAGCATAATCTAGTTAAAATTCGAACAGGAAGAGCCCACCCCAGTTTGTTGGAGCAGATTTCTGTCGACTACTATGGTTCAGCTACGCCGTTAACTCAAGTCGCTAATATTAATATAGAAGATGCTCGAACTTTAACCGTCACGCCATGGGAAAAAAACATGATTCAGGCGGTGGAGAAAGCCATCATGACCAGTGATCTGGGTTTGAATCCTTCTTCAGCTGGTCAGGTCATTCGCGTACCCTTGCCACCACTTACCGAAGAACGTCGCAAAGATTTAATTAAAGTTGTTCGTGCTGAAGCTGAGCATGGCCGTATTTCTGTTAGAAATATCAGACGAGATGCGATTAGTACCATAAAAGAATTTTTAAAAGAAAAAGAAATCAGTGAAGATGCTGCACATAAAGGTGAAGATGAAGTACAAAAAATTACTGATATCCAGATTGCACTGATTGAGACCGTCTTGAAAGAAAAAGAAACCGATCTGATTTCTGTCTAGCCAAACTTCCAGGAACGCCGTGTTGTTATCAATCATCACGGCGTTTTTTATAAGGTGAACAATTGATGTCGGAATTACTGCGAGCTGAAATATCCAGGCCAAAACATATTGCAATTGTTATGGATGGAAATGGACGGTGGGCAAAAAAAAGACGTAAACCTAGAGTCTTTGGACATCAGCAAGGTGTTGAATCGGCAAGAACGATGGTTCAAAGTGCTGCGAAATGGGGAATAGAAGCCTTAACACTATTTGCTTTTTCCAGCGAAAACTGGAAAAGACCTGAAGACGAAGTTGGTTTTCTCATGCGGTTATTTATTAAATCCTTGAATGTCGAATCCCGAAAGTTGCATAAAAACAATGTCTGCATGAAGATCATTGGTGATGTCAGCCGCTTTGACCAGAAATTACAACAAACGATCCGGGATGTTGAATCTTTAACAGCCAATAATAAGGGCTTGAAACTTTATATTGCCGCCAATTATGGCGGTCGCTGGGATATTACTCAGGCAGCGAAACAGCTATTTTTAACTTTGCATAAAACTGAACTTGCCGCTATCGACGAAAATGCCCTACAGCAGCAACTGATGCTAAATGATGCCCCTGAGGTTGACCTGTTTATTCGCACGGGTGGGGAGCAAAGAATCAGCAATTTTTTATTGTGGCAAATTGCTTATGCTGAACTTTACTTCTCTGATAAACTTTGGCCGGACTTTACTGCCAAGGATTTAGCACAGGCCATAGAGAACTTTTCAAATCGAGAGCGTCGCTTTGGCAAACTCACAGAACAGACTTTAAAGTCAATGGATGATGATAAAGACATTGGAGCTTTGAATGCTGATTAAACGTGTTGCGACAGCCCTGGTTTTATTACCGATAGTGGCCTGGTTGCTTTTTGCGACTTCACTGCAAGTTTTTACCCTTGGTTTTAGTCTGGTGATGTTAATAGCCGGATGGGAGTGGACTCGATTGATGGGGTTAAGCCGATATCCCGCACGTTTTTTGTATCTTTTTCTGTTGCAAATTTTGATGATTGCTACTCTCTGGTTAGCACCTGATCTGGTGTTTTGGCCAGGTGCACCTAAACCACAGACGATTAGCCAGTGGTTAAATATTCGTTATTTACCCCTCTGGATACTGACAGTAGGTGGATTGTGGTGGGTCATCTCACTGTTGTCTTTAATTGTCGGAAAAGCAAACTGGTTAGCGGGAAATAAACTGTTATGGGCCAGAGGTGTGTCAGGATTTCTTATTATTTTACCCAGCTGGGTCGCACTGATCAGTTTGCGCGCCATTGATATTTTAAAAGATCCTTTGGCGGGTGGCTGGGTGTTGTTATTTGTGATGTTACAGATTTGGGCTGCTGATACCGGCGCTTATTTTTCTGGACGCGCTTTTGGCAAGCATCAACTGGCACCTGCCGTAAGTCCTAAAAAGACTTGGGAAGGTGTCATTGGTGGTACAGTTTTAGCGATTATTTTAGCATTTTTGAGCGCAAAACCGTTCAATATTGAAATGAGTGCAACAAGCTTATTGCTGACTTCTATTATTATTGTAATCTTCTCTATCGTGGGTGATTTGACGGAAAGTATTTATAAACGGCAACAACAAATAAAAGATAGCAGTCATCTGTTACCTGGGCATGGTGGTATTTTAGATAGAATAGATTCTATTACCTCTGCGGTACCGGTTTTTGCGGTTATTTTGTATTGGATGTACCGTTAAGATGACAAAACAGAGCATTACTATTTTGGGTGCAACAGGATCCATTGGTATCAGTACGCTTGAAGTTTTGTCCCTAAACCCAGAACAATTTAATGTTTTTGCACTCACAGCCAATTGCCAATGGCAAAAATTATTGGTGTTAATCAAGCAATTTAAACCGCAGGTTGCGGTATGTTTTGATGAAGAATCAGCTGCGTGTTTAAATGACGCTGTTGTTCAATTGAATCTTGATACGCTAATACTATCGGGTGCTGAAGGGTTAAATCAAGTAGCCGCAGAGCCTGCTGTGGATACGGTTATTGCGGCAATTGTAGGTTCTGCTGGATTATTACCAACTTTATCTGCGGTGAAAGCTGGCAAAAAAATCATGTTGGCGAATAAAGAAGCTTTGGTCATGGCGGGTGATTTCTTTATTCAGCAAGTTAAAAAATATAATGCTTTATTATTACCAGTGGATAGTGAACACAATGCGCTGTTTCAGTGTTTGCCAAATCACCTCTACGGCAAGAATGAGCAGATTGATTGGCACCAGCTGGGAGTGGAGAAACTTATTTTAACGGCATCTGGTGGTCCATTTTTAAATACGCCTTTAACCGAACTTGAAAATATAACCCCTGTTCAAGCTTGTGCCCACCCTAACTGGAAGATGGGAAAAAAAATATCAGTGGACTCTGCAACCCTGATGAATAAAGGACTTGAAGTGATTGAGGCGAGTTATTTGTATGGTATTTCTGCAGCGGACATTGATGTGGTTATCCATCCGCAAAGCATTGTACATTCCATGGTGAGCTATCTGGATGGTTCAGTCTTGGCTGAACTCGGTAATCCAGATATGAGAACACCCATTGCACACGTCCTGGCTTGGCCCAAAAGAATAAAGTCAGGCGTTGCACCATTGGATTTTATGAAAAATAATCAACTGGATTTTCAAACCCCTGATCTCGATAAATTTCCATGTTTAGCTTTGGCCTTTGCTGCTTTGCAAACGGGAGGTACTGCGCCTGCAGTGATTAATGCCGCAAATGAAATAGCAGTAGCGGCTTTTTTGCATGGACAACTATCATTTCTAGGTATCGCCAAAATCATAGAATCGACCTTGAACGAAGCGACAATATCTGCAGCAGATAATTTGCAGCGTATTCTCAAGGCCGATCACCAGGCTCGGGAAATTGCCAGCAGTAACATAAAAAAATGGCATAAAAACCACAGATTTTCTTCAGGGAGAGATGAAATTGTTTGAATCGGCATTAACATTTTTTTGGAACTTAGCCAGTTTTATCGTAGTTTTAGGTATTTTAGTGACATTTCACGAATTTGGTCATTTTTGGGTTGCTAGAAGAGCTGGGATCAAAGTGTTAAAGTTTTCTGTTGGTTTTGGAAAACCCTTTTATCGCTGGTTCGGTAAAGACGGGGTTGAATATATTATTGCGCAGATCCCGCTGGGTGGTTACGTGAAGATGCTGGATGAAGCAGAAGGCGAGGTGAGTGCAGAATTGAAATCCCAGGCATTTAATAATGCCTCCGTTTATAAACGAATAGCCGTTGTCTCAGCTGGCCCCTTGGCTAATTTTATCCTGGCGATATTTTTATTCTGGCTAAC
>CAZKUH010000123.1:0-6756 GCA_964555895.1 uncultured Enterobacterales bacterium | reverse complement strand
TTTTGCTTCATTAATTGGCTATCTGTGTTGGAATAAAGCTGTCGAAATTATTGGCGCCACCTCTGCTGGAATGGTTTATTATAGCCTGCCACTATTCAGTGGAGTAATGGCATTTTTTTTATTGAAAGAACCCGTGAACTCAAACCATCTATACAGTGCCTTATTGATCGCCAGTGGTATCGTCATCGCTCAATCAGAAAAGAAGCAAACAGACAACACCTATTCCACAATAAAAACTTGATTACGATGCTAATGAGTGAGCAGTTACAAAAAACAATTACAAAACATGGGTAAATTCCAGCACAAACACCAGTTCATCTGAGGTGTTTTGAACCGTGGAAAACCTGCCATTTTGTCTTTTAAAAAATCCTGGCAACCAGCTTAGTCCAAGCCCTCGGACTGAAAATAATTCACGAGAACTATAGTAAGGCGTTAATATTTTGTTCATGTCAATATCTATCATTTCATGGGAAATTACCCAATATACGATTGATGAATGCGTTAAGTGTTCTATGGAGAGTTTATTTTCACTTTGGCAAAGTTTGGCAAAATTACTGACTTCCTCAATAGCCATTCCAGTCCATTTTTTGTCACAATATAGCATCGTGGAAAATGCTGGGGCGCCGGTTATTAACAAATCGCAGCGCTCGAATAAAGTGGTCAATTCTGCTAGTGAAGTCGCAACGGTATCAAGCGGAATTCTTTGCGCTAAGGCTAATAATTTCTGGTTGAATTGACTGGTTTTGTCTACAGCTGACAAAATTTCTGCAAGATAATCATTGTGGCAACTTTCATCGTGCAAATCCAGTGAGATTAATTCTGCAAATCCGCTGATAGCACTCAAATAGTTATTTAATTCATGCACTGTGGTGCCAATAAAATCAGCAGGATTAAGGATGTTAAGTTGTTTTGAATCAGCCATAAAATGTTGGGTTAATGAAGTGGCATGTCAACATCAGCAAATATTTTTTTCACTGCTTCTTCATCTCGACAATTTTGCGCTTCAAGAACAAGTTCACGCGTTAAATGAGGTGCAAACAGTTCGATAAATTGAAACATATATTCCCGGAAAAAAGTATTGCGATGAAAGCCTAAATTTGTGGCATTTGATTCAAATAAATGACTGGCATCTATAGCAATAAGATCCGCATCCAGTGTTTCATCAAAGGCCATTGAAGCAATAATTCCAACACCTAAACCCAGGCGAACGTAAGTCTTGATAACATCGGCATCTGTTGCAGCGAATACCACTTGTGGCTCTAATTTTTTTCTGGCAAAAGCCCGGTCCAGCTTGGAACGACCCGTAAAACCAAAGACATAAGTAATGAGCGGAAAATGAGCCAGAGACTCCATGGTTATCTCACCGATCTCTAAAAGTGGATGGCCTTTCGGTACCACCACACTCCGATTCCAGCGATAGCAAGGTAACATCACAAGATTATGGAATCGGTGCATTTGCTCAGTTGCAATGGCGAAATCCACTTCTCCATGTACTGCAAATTGCGCTATCTGTTTTGGACTACCCTGATGCATTTGCAAAATAACATCGGGGTATTTTTCTTTAAACGGTTTTATCACCTCGGGTAATGCATAACGTGCTTGGGTATGGGTGGTTGCAATACGTAGCATGCCTTTATCAGGTGAGGCATATTCTTTGGCTATTGTCCGAATATTTTCTGAGTCCCTTAAGATTCTCTCAGTTATCTCCAGGATCTGTTCGCCGGGCGGCGTAATACCGGTCAAATGTTTGCCACTACGGTTAAATACCTGAACGCCTAATTCATCTTCAAGTAATCGTATTTGCTTGCTGATCCCTGGTTGAGAGGTGTATAAGTGTTCCGCTGTCGCAGAAACATTCAAACCATTTTTCCTCACTTCACTCAGATATCTCAATTGCTGAAGTTTCATTTTTCAACCCTTTCATATATAAATTTAGCGGTTCCAAAAAATCATGACACCTTGCATATCTCTCAGGATGTTTTTTCAGGACTCTGATTAGCAACACCGTGAGGCACGTGAGCAGCAGCAACATGTTGACTCGCATTGGTGCAATGCCCTTTCTGGTCATCAAAAAACACATCCGCGCCAAAGGCTTTGAGAAAAGTACCTTTGGGTTTACCACCCAGAAAAAGTGCTTGATCCAAACGAATATTCCAGGCTCTCAAGGTTCTGATAACACGCTCAGAAGAAGGCGCTGATCTGGCGGTAACCAAGGCCGTGCGGATCGGACAATCTGATTCTGGAAAAAGATGCTGAATACGATGTAATGCCGCCAGAAAGGATTTGAAAGGACCACCAGAAAGTGGTTCTTTCGCTGATTTTCTTTCGCTCTCATTAAACGCTTCAAGCCCCTTATCCTGATAGATCCTTTCAGCTTCATCTGAAAAAATAACGGCATCTCCATCAAAAGCAATTCTTAATTCTTCAGATTCAGTCGCCCGCTGATTAGGCGATACAATTGTTGCAGCAGCCACACCGGCTTCCAGTGCCTGACGGACGTCCTCACCATTTGTTGATAGAAACAGCTGTGAGCCAAATGTTTGCACATAAGGATAAGGAGAAGAGCCACTGGTAAAAGCAGCCCTTGTGACTTCCAACTGATGAAATTCTATGGAATTGAATATTCTTAAACCTGTATCAGCACTATTTCTCGAGAGTAAAATAACTTCAACAAGCGGTTCATCTCTATTTTCATTAAGTTTGAGTAATTTTCTCACCAGAGAAAAAGCAGGTCCTGGTTCAAGCGGTTCATCTTCGTGAGCTATTTGATATTCAGAATATTTCTTCACACCCTGTTTTTCAAAAATATTATGGCTTTCTTCCAAGTCAAATAATGCTCTGGATGAAATAGCAACAATCAGCGGCTGGTGTTGTGGTTCACTCATATTAACTGTCACTTGCTTAAAACCCAACTATACTCTATAAAAAGGCTAAATGTGACCCTTTTTTTATAACCATAGGTAGTCTTCTCACAAATAATCATAATATCCATTTCAGTCATTATGAGCAAATGTGGGGATAGCATAATTAATACGTCTCCCGCAAAGGAACCCCGTTTTAACATGAGAAATATCCTCGATAAAGCCAGAATACTTATCATTGATGATTTTTCTGACTTTCGACTTTCCATTAAATCAATGTTACTTCAACTTGGTGCGCAACACGTAGATCAAGCAAGTCATGGCAAAGATGGCGTGAAATTATGCGAAGAGACTACTTACAATATTGTTTTGTGTGATTACAATCTGGGCGAAGGACAGGATGGTCAACAGGTTTTAGAAGAACTTCATCAAAGAAAATTATTAAAATCAGGTTCTATATTCATCATGGTGACGGCAGAAACAAGTGCGGCAAAAGTTATTAGCGCTATTGAATACCAACCCGATGCTTATCTCACCAAACCTTTCACCAGGGAACAATTAGCACGCAGGTTGCAGCGGCTATTGTTTAAAAATGCAGCATTGCATAAGATTTATCAGGCCATCAACAATAACAACCCAAAACAAGCACTACAATTTTGTGATGAAATAGCCACGGAGTTTCCGAAAGTGCGATTTTCATGCTTCAGAATCAAAGCAGAATTATTAGAAAAAGACGAAAAATACCCAGCAACTTTACAGGTGTTCCAAGATGTTCTCGAAGAACAACCCTTGCTTTGGGCAATAATCGGCATAGGCCGTATCTATTTCAAAATGGGCAACAAAAAAGAATCTCTGGCACATTTTCAAAAAGCCAAGGAAAATTTTGAAGGTCAAGTTAGTATTCTTGACTGGATTGCAAAATGTCAGCAAAGTTTGGGTGAAAAAATTGCCGCAGAAAAAACCATAAAAGAGGCTCTTTTAATCTCATCCAAGTCAGTCACTCGACAAACAGAAATGGGAGAAGTCGCAGAATCTTTATCTCATTTTGATATCGCGCAACGAGCCTATGGTAAAGCGATAGTCGAAGGACAGCATTCTTGCCTGATAAAGCCATCTCATTTTAGTCATTACTTTGACAATACCTCTGAACTCATTCAGCAAAGACAGGGAAAGGCGCAAATGAGATTACTCAATGAGGCCGAAGAACAAGCAAAAAAAATGGAAAATTTATTTCAAAAAAAACCATCGGGACTGGCATTGAATCAGGCTTCTTTGGCAAAATTATTTCATTTAGGTGGCAACAAAGAAAAAACTATCCGCTATCTTAATCGCCTCAACAAAACGCTGGCAAAACCTGGTTGTGACGTTGAAAAAGAAGACTTTAAATATATTAAAAACGTTCTGGCACCCATCAGTGAAGTAACAGAACTGGCACAGTATACTAAAGCTGCCTCCAACTCATTGGGTTTGAAACCTGCCGAGAAATCGCTACAGGAGGATAAATCCAACGTTGCTCACCAAGAAGCTATCGAAACCAATCATCAAGGCATGGAGCTGGTGAAAAAAAGTATGCCGCTGGAAGCACTGGCAAAATTCAAAAAATCAATTTCACTTTTCCCTGAAAATATCAGTTATTTATTAAATGCAGCTCAGGTAATCCTCGAGAATAATATTTTATCTACGGACAATAACTTGCTCACAGAAGCAAAATCATATATTGATAGCTCGTCTAATATCACTCAAGCTGATTCCCGTTGGAAAAAATACCAGCGGTTAAAGGAAAAATTACCCCATGAGTGACATCTCTCTTTTTGAAACCGTCCTCGCCTCAACCGTGCATGACATGAAAAACTCGTTGGGTTTAATCTTGGGTCAATTGGACAGTGTAACGCAAAAACTTGTAGAAGACGCACCAAGCCAACAGCTTATATCTACACTACGTTATGAAACTTCCCGCGTTAACTTGTCGCTGATGCAGTTACTAACCCTATATAAAGTCGACCATGATCAACTTAACCTTAGAAAAGTCGAAGTTGATGTTCAGGACTTTCTGGAAGATTGCCTGGCCAGTCATGAATCTCTGGCAAAAATAAAGTCCATTGATTTAAAAATGATCTGTGATGATGAACTGCGTGCTTTTTTTGACCCCGATATTATCGAAATAGCCATAAATAATGTCATTGGCAATAGCATTCGTTATACCCAAAGTAAAGTTTATGTTAGCGCAAAATTTATTGACCAAGGTCTGCTTATCGAAATTGCTGACGATGGTCGTGGTTATCCTGAGGAAATGTTGCTTAATCCAGATGTTTTCATTAATAGGGTCAACTATCGAACCGGGAGTACCGGCCTGGGGCTGTATTTCGCCGCTATCGTGAGTAATAAGCACCAGCGAGGAAGCCGCAGCGGTTACATCAAACTAGACAATAAAAGTACCCTCGGCGGCGGTAGATTTCAATTATTTATACCATGAATTTCAATAAATTAGTAGATTTCCAAGGCAGTTTGCAAACTACCTGCTAGTATTATAGTTATAGATCTATTTTCAATAGCTGAAGTTATCGACACCATGAATATTGGTATTATTATCTCAATAATTATCGCCCTACTCATTATTAGTGTGATAATCACCGGAATCATCCAAAAAAGAGAACAAATTGCTGCTCAAAAAAGACAGCAGGCAGCCCAGTTCTACTACCGGGCACAAAATGCTCTAGATATGATCGAACTCATGCGAGCCATTCCCATATCTTCAGAAATAATTCAGTTTTTATTATCTCTGGTGGTACAAAGTCTAAAAACAACCCGCTCTATTTGGCCTAAACAGCTAAATATTTCTCAGGAAATATCGCGTGCTGAGATGCATTTAGAGGGTTATAAAGCCAAAACCAGCCAACGAATTCCGTTACCTGCTGATGAACAGAGCCTCAGCATAACTACCGCCCGTTTGAAAAAATTTATGCAATATTTAAAAGCTTTACACCATGCGGCGGTACTACCTGAAAATTATTTTGAAAAATGGCACAAAAAGTTATATCAGGATTTAGCTCGCATCGATATAGAAGGTCTGTTAAAACTCGCCACACGAGCCGCTGAAAATAGCAAGCCGGGTACAGCCAAAAATTACCTGACGTTGGCTAAATCAAGGTTTGATGTCTATGTTCTTGATCCAACATATAAAAATGAGCAATTACAATTATTAAATAGTATTTTGCAACAACTCAAAGATACGGCCAACTCGAACCAGGAAGAAGATCCGAAGTCCTCAGGATATCAACCTGGCAATCGGCACGAAGGTGTTCAATTAGGAGATGCAGAAGATATTTTCACTGAAAAGAAAAAATGGTAATACTCTTTCATTCAGTCAATTATTCTGTGCCTAAGTCTCGACGAATTTGTAACCATTTTTGAGTTTTTCTCAAACGCTCAATACTCATATCGGAGCCACTGAAGCGCATGGACTCAATACGTGCCTGCGATATGTCGGATATTGGGTGTTTCTTAAAAACACCACTTTCTAACACTTCATGGACTGCCTTTCTATCATTGCAGATCAAAACCATGTCGCAACCGGCCTGTAATGCCTTTTGTGTCCGTTGCACATAATTTCCAAATGCTGCGGCTCCTTTCATGGACAAGTCATCACTGAAAATCACGCCCTTGAAGCCCAATTCTTTTCTCAATATTTGTTGCAACCAATAACTGGAAAAACCTGCCGGATTTTTATCGTCAAATTCTTTATAGAGAACATGCGCGGGCATAATACCTTCAAGTTTATGTATCAATTTTTTGAAGACAAATAAATCCTCAGCAATAAGTTGCGTCGAACGCGTATCCTCCGCTTCCTTATACAAATATGCTCTTGCAATAACGGAATTTACCATTCTTATGGTAG
>CAZKUH010000122.1:0-6767 GCA_964555895.1 uncultured Enterobacterales bacterium | reverse complement strand
ACCAATGTACCAAGACTAAAAAAAAGACCTTTTGTCACTAATAATTTTCAAAAGGGGCAAAAATCTACTCGATGCTGACACTGGATGGCAAATTAAATGCTAGAATCATAAGATAATGATTTCAATAAACAAACTAACTCACCATCGATTAAGCTGGTTGGCCTTAATTACCCTGCTGGCATTCACCTTTTTTGCGCCTGTTACAGACACAATAGACCGTCAAATCCATAGGTTGGTCAGTTGGTTAGCACCCACTTCGGCATCTTCACAAATTATTAATCTAACTTTTCCAGACGAATTAACCGATCTTGAGAAGAAAATACGCTTAAACGACGCTTTGGATGTTATGCTCAAGTCACCTCCAGCGGCTTTAGTTTTGGGCGGCGATTGGAGTCATCGAACTCCCAGCTGGGTCAATTCAGCAGGAACAACCCGGCCTTTCGACTCAATCCTTGAAAACAAACTCTCTAAACTCGCCGAGCAGATATTCATCGTAGCACCCCTATATACTGGTAATTCTGGTAGAACCCGGCACATCAAATTAGTCGCTCCACTTTCTGAAATAGTGGTTAAATTCAACAAAAGACCGGCTATTTTATCGTGGTTAGAAAAACTACAAGCTATACCGACAGTAGCGGGAAGCCAATCCATTATTGTCGATAATTGGCAGGAACTACTCAAATTTACCGCACCAATTGCAGATCAATACCCCACCCAACTACTTTGGCGCTGGAAAGCTGCGACAGAAAACAAACCCGTTTACCTTGGTAGTTTAGCGCTCACTTTATATCTTCAGGCACAAGTGGAAAACAACGACCAGGAAAAAATTTTCACGCATTCTACTTGGTCAATAGATTCTGCGAACAACCCTTTTCATTTTTCAGCCGATGGCACTATTTGGCCTCGTTTCGATAGTGCGAATGTACGCTCTGATGCCTTGGCGCTACTTGGCAGTCAAACGAAAAATTTATGGGCCAATAAAACCGTCTTTATAACGCCAAGCAACGATCGCGCCCTAAGGGCGAGTGCTGCAACGCTCTCTGCCCTGGAAACCAACGCCTGGGACTACCGCCCTGGTTGGAACTTACTGTTATTATTCGGCTTTATCATTTTATTTAGTCTTTATTTATGGTTAGTCGCCAGTAACCTTTCCAGCGGGGTGAATTTGTTACTGACTTCTTTGCTTGCCACGCTTATTATTATCGCGCAGATTATTTTCGCTATTACCCATCATTGGTGGTTATCCGGGATCTCCTTAGCTGTTTGGCTGGTGCTGGCACAAACGGGGCTGTGGCTTTTTCAACAGATATCTGACTGGTTTTTAAGCCACCAAAAGTCCCGCGATGAAGCCAATCAAATGCTCGCTGTTGCGAGTAGCGAAAAAGGTCAACTGATCACTGCTTTTGGTTATCTTAAAAGATGCAGTAATACCACTTACACCAGAGATTTGCTCTATCAAATAGGTCAACAAATGGAGCAAAAACGAGACTATACTGATGCCATTTTAATTTATCGGCATTTACTGGCTATTGGTGACAAGCAACATGAAAAATTACACGACAGAATTGATAGACTGAAAGATGCGGTAAATGTGCTTCATAACGACATTCAACCTGAGCATGCACGGACCATGTTACTTCCTGAAACAGGATTACATCATCCACAATTAGGACGTTACCAAATAGATAAAGTGATTGGACAAGGTTCAATGGGCGTGGTTTATTTGGGCTCAGATCCAAAAATTGGTCGCCGTGTTGCCATTAAAACATTGGCACTGTCCAGTGAATTTGCTGGACACGATCTTGACGAGGCAAAGGAACGTTTTTATCGCGAAGCTGAAACTGCAGGACAGCTCCGGCATCCGAATATTGTCACCATCTATGATGTAGGAGAAGAGCAGGATCTTGCCTATATTGCAATGGATTACCTACATGGACGGCCTTTAAATGATTTCATTCGTCATGAAACGCTATTGCCCATTGTGGTGGTTTATCAACTGATACTGCAAGCCGCTGAAGCATTAGATTATGCCCATTCTCAAGGTATCGTACACCGGGATATTAAACCAGGGAACCTGATTTATAACGCCGATGAAGAGCAGGTGGTCATCACTGATTTTGGCATAGCCTGTGTCACCGACAACTCCAAAACGCGTACTGGCACCATCCTTGGCAGCCCTTATTATATGTCACCCGAGCAGCTTGCCGGAACGCGTGTAGACGGTCGTGCAGATATCTTTAGCCTGGGTGTTACTTTTTATCAATTGCTCACCGGTACCCTGCCATTTAAAGGCGACAATCTGGCATCATTGACTTATAGTATTGCTAATCAAAAACATACGCCTTTGAAAAAACAAAGAAGTGATCTACCGCCAAGTGCCGCAAGGATCATCAATAAATCATTACAGAAAAAACGTGAACATCGCTTCCAGAATGCAGCTGAAATGGCAGAAGTATTGGAAGTTGCCATCAGCAGGATTAATTAATCAGTTATGCAAGACTTCTTTCTCGACATCGTAGCTAAAACAGATACTGGTAATCGACGTCCAAATAATGAAGATGCAATCACTTTTAAAAAAATGAAATCCGGACAGGCATTCGTCATTGTCGCCGATGGTATGGGTGGTCATCGAGCTGGAGAGGTAGCCAGTCAACTGGCCTGCAAAGCACTTCATATTCAGTTACAAAAAATAACCTGGAATAAAGCACAACTCATAGCAACCATTGAGGAAGTCAATCGGTCTGTTTATAAAACAGCACAAAGCCATATTGAATATCAAGGTATGGGCACAACTATTGTGCTGGCGTGCATTAACCAAGATCAACTTATTGTTGCTCACGTGGGTGATTCGAGGTGCTACCAATTTGAGGATGGCAAACTTAAAGCGCTCACACGTGACCATTCCTTAATTGAAAAAATGCTGGAGCAAGGTCTTATTGAAAAGGAAGATCTTGGGAAATCAATGCGAAAGAATATCTTAACACGAGCATTGGGAGTGAGTAGCAAAATCGAAATCACTGTTTCGCAATTTCAATTGAAAAAGCGTGGTATGCTGTTACTTTGTTCTGATGGTTTGACTGATATGCTGGATGACATACAAATTCAACAATTACTTTCCAGTGCAGAGTCATTAAAAATCATGGCACAAAATCTTATTAACGCCGCCAACGAAGCTGGGGGTAGAGATAATATTTCAGTGGTTCTGTTTAGTTATTAAATAGATAAAATATTTTCAGCCTTTTATATTTACGGAGTTAACAATGGCAATTCTTGCATTGATGGTCGATGGCGTCGCTGTTTCAAAATTTGATTTGCCGGTGGGTGAAACCACCTTGGGCAGGAGTAAAGATAACACCATACATATTGATGATATTGCGGTGAGTGCCCACCACGCTAAAATTACTGTGAGCCCAGATCCTTATTTAGAAGGTATGTTAGTATATGAACTGCAAGATCTGGGTAGCACTAATGCCACCCGGCTCAATAGTCATAAAACACATTCAGCTACTTTTTTGAAAGATGGTGACCAAATATTGGTTGGTTACAACCTGTTTAAATTTATTGACGACCAGATCCCGGACTTTGAAAGTACAGCCGTTATTGTGTCCCAGGATAGAGATTAAAATTAACTTTTCAAGCTATGTTTGAATGACATTATTTAAAGGAAAATATTATGGATTATATTGTTATTGTATTTGCCGTTTTTGCCGTTTTTCTGGTTTTATCAGGCGTAAAAGTAGTGCCTCAGGGTAATGAATTTACCCTGGTTCGTTTTGGAAAATTTATTCGCACTCTGCGACCCGGTTTGCATCTTATCGTACCCATTATTGAATCGGTTGATCATAAAGTGAACATGATGGAAAATGTGCTGGATATTCCCGAGCAACAAGTCATCTCTAGAGACAACGCTACCGTCACCATAGATGCTATCTGCTTTTATCAGGTGATGGATGCAGCACAGGCCTCCTATGAAGTGAACAATTTGGAACGCGCCATGCAAAATCTCACCATGACCAATATGCGGACTGTACTCGGTTCCATGACATTGGATGAAATGCTCTCAAAACGAGATGATATTAATGCGAAAATCCTTACTATTGTCGATGAAGCCACCAACCCATGGGGTGTCAAAATAACGCGAATAGAGATTAGAGATATTTTGCCGCCAAGAGATCTGGTTGAAGCTATGGGAAGACAAATGAAAGCCGAGCGTTTAAAACGAGCCGCGATCCTTGAAGCTGATGGTGATAAACAAGCTCAAATTTTGCGCGCTGAAGGTCAACAGCAGTCAGCCATTTTAAAAGCTGAAGGTGAAAAAGAAGCCGCTTATCGAGAAGCAGATGCCCGAGAAAGATTGGCGCAGGCCGAAGCTAAAGCCACTGCTGTGGTGTCTCAAGCAATTGCAGAAGGTGATATCCAGGCTATTAATTACTTTGTCGCACAAAAATATGTCGAGTCCTTAAAAGAAATTGCATCCGCAGACAACAGTAAATTAATTCTCATGCCAATGGAAGCCAGTGGCGTAGTAGGGGCCATCGCCGGAATTGCAGAAATTGCCAAAGAAACTTTTGGCAAAAAATCATGATAGTTGAATCACTCATTGATGCCCAGTATTGGCACTGGGCTGTAGCGGGCCTTGTTTTATTAATATTGGAAATATTTGCACCTGGTGCAATTTTTCTCTGGTTTGGCATTGCCGCTCTGGTGGTTAGTGTACTTAAAGCCATTTTTCCGACAATGGGCTGGGAACTGCAACTTATCATATTTTCAGTTTTATCCATTGCTTCTATCATAAGCTGGCGATTATTTTTTAAGAGAAACCCACCCAAAGAAGACCCCGAAAGTAATACCCTCAACCGCCGAGGTTCAGAATTTCTGGGAAGAAAAATAGAATTAACAACGGCCATTGTCGATGGCGTTGGAAAAGTCAAGCTGGGTGATACTATGTGGCGCGTTGAAGGACCCAATGCAGCCGTGGGTACACAGGTAGAAGTTATCTCATCCAGAGGTTCTTCTTTAGTTGTTAAAATATTTTCCGCATCTTAGTCTAATAATCTTTTTACTTTCAACTGCTAAAGTTCGATGAAAGTTAACTATCAACAACTTTAATTACTAGAGCAAAGAATGAGAATGACTGAAGCCAGAAATAATCATATCAAGTTTTAACTTTTTATTGACAATAACATATGGAGGGGGGGTAGCATAATAAAGCTTTAAACTTTAATAAGGATATAATGTATGAAGAAATTAAAATTAAAGGCTTTTTGGTTTGCAATTCTCGTTTCAAATATTACTTATGCCGCTCCTCCAGTCAAGACGCCTAGTGGAGTTCATTGTGACCTAGGATGCCCTATATTTGTATGCGGTCAAGTTATTTGCATAGTTTGCAATGCAGAGGGTTGTGTTACAATGCCCGTATAAGTAAATTGTTATTACCCTGGAAAAATCCTCAGGGTAATAATTCAGTTGATTTTAAGTTTTTCGTCATATGAATGGAAATCCATGATAAGAATACTTCTAAAGCGCAAAAATTTAAAGACTAATTTATTAATCTTGTCATATCTAATATTTGTAAACCAAAATCTCTCTGGAACTGAAATCAACTATTTTAATTTTTCAGATTTAAATGCATCAGGTTTGCAACCAAATACAAATTCAGGATTTACAATTCCTGTTGTAAGATTATATAATAAACAAGGGAAACTAAGTAAGCAACTATTTGGAAAAGACATATACAATTTAAAAAGTTATCCCATAATGATGAATATAACCAAAAATATAGCATCGAATACATTGTCAAATTTTACCACTCCAGTTGATCTGAATAAAATCCTACTTTTTTTAAATATAAAAAGGAAAAGCAACAAACCAACATTACTTTACATCGATTTCAAGGACCTTTGCCCTCCTTCTACTTGCTTAGGGATCAGAAAAAAATTCAGTGAAAATATATCAACCGAAATTTCAAAAAAATATGAAATTATATTTCTCAGTGGAATTGATAAATAATCATGAAAACTTCTTTTAAAATGGGCTTGCTATTCTTATTTGCCATTATTTCAATTTTCATTTTATATTTTAATGTTAACTCCAGTTCTCCAAGAGAAAAATATTTAAATAAAATACACTTCCACCAAAAACCAAAAGAAAACCAATCCATCACTTTCAAAAGTTCTGTTAAAAAAAGAGTTCGATATGGGACAGTAAAAAAAACATCCTTAATTTCCGTAAAAAAAGAAGGCAATCATGTCGAAATTAATAAAACTCCTGAAAAATATCCAAAAAAAATAATTATGACAATTAAAGAATTTCAACAACTTTCAGGTGATAGGGCCGGTTTAAAGTGGCAGAAAGAGTACGATAAAGGTATTTATGAACCTCAATACGATTATACTTGGAAAGAAGATATGTTAAGCGAAACTTATAGTGTAGTTGCAGAGGAACCATTTGCTGGCAATATTGAAGTTGAAAATTACAATTGTCAGGATGAAAAATGCACCATAGAAATGAAAGATCTGAATACTAGCGAGACATCAAATTCTGCTTATGCTGCCTTTATAAGGAGAATAAAAGAACATCCTGCTATATTACATTCCGGGAAAAAACGTAATGTTTATTTGCAAGATATTTCCATTGGAGATCAAGGCCGTACTGTTAAAATTATTATTAAATGAATTGTTACTGAACTATCTTTAAAGTTTCTATAATCTTTTCATAAGTAGGTACTTAAGGACAAATTGTATGTCATCTCGACCGTAGTGGAGAGA
>CAZKUH010000121.1:0-6769 GCA_964555895.1 uncultured Enterobacterales bacterium | reverse complement strand
CCATCCTTGCAAAGCGCGAGCAGCTGAGATGATCACGAATATTGCCGCACTCATTAATCATAGCCGTCTGGACGGATTGGTACTGACGCCGCCTTTTTCTGATTTCTCTTTATTGGTGGATTTTCTGTTGCTACAAAAAGTCCCTTTTGTGAGAATTGGCGCTACAGAGAACTTGAGCTGCTCTCCAGCTGTCATCAGTAATGACGAACAGACCTCCTTTGAGATGACACAATATTTGATTTCTCTAGGCCATAACGCAATAGGTTTCATTAAAGGGCATCCGCAACATAATTCATCATCCCAACGCTATTTGGGTTTCCAACGGGCACTAAAAAAAGCCAACATCAAGCCCAATCCCGAGTGGATTAAGGCAGGGGATTATACTTTTGATTCCGGAGAACAATGCGCTAGACAAATTTTGACCCTGGAAAACCGTCCCAGTGCGATATTTTGTTGTAATGATTATATGGCTGCCGGTGTGTTGAAAGTGGCTAATCAATTCGAAGTGTCAGTCCCTCACCAATTGTCGGTCACAGGCTTTGATGACGCTCCCATATCAAGATATATCTGGCCATCTATCAGCACCATCAAACAGCCTGTAGAAATTATGGCGAGACAAGCAACTACACTATTGCTGGACAAACTTAAAAATTCGGATTCGGATAACCCAACCATCACCATGAAGTCAATGAGCGTCGTCCGAGAATCTACCGCGCCACCATTCAAAAGAAGATATTAAACATGCAATTGAGTACATTACAGAAAAACGCAACAACAGAAGATGTTTTATTGTCGCAAGTTGACACCGGTGTCATTTATTACCTAAAGGTTCGAGCTAATCCCTTGAAATATATCATTATGTTTTTAAAAATATGGCCAAGATTCTTTACCTACTTTTTTTATAATCCGATTAGTAGGGCAACCACATGTCCTTAAATAAAAAACTACAACAGATCACCCAAAGTATTGCCGTCAGAAGCCAGCAATCCAGGGATACTTACCTGCATAAGATACGGTCTGCAATATTGCAAAAACCCGCAAGAGCAAATTTATCCTGTGGCAATATGGCGCATACTATGGCGGCTTGCTCTGCTCAGGACAAAAGCACCATTGCCGATAATATTGCACCCAACATTGCTATTGTAAGTGCCTATAATGACATGCTATCAGCACATAAACCTTATGAAAATTATCCGCAAATAATTCGGGATACCGCACAAAATTTAGGTGCTACCGCGCAGGTTGCGGGTGGCGTACCTGCCATGTGCGACGGCATTACACAAGGCCAGCCTGGTATGGAACTTTCCCTATTTAGCCGTGAAGTTATTGCCATGTCTACCGCCATTGCACTATCTCATCAGGTGTTTGATGGCGTATTGTGTCTCGGCATATGTGACAAAATAGTTCCCGGACTCTTGATAGGCGCTTTAAGTTTCGGTCATTTGCCATTGGCTTTTGTCCCAGCTGGCCCCATGGGTTCAGGGATCTCAAATAAAGATAAAGCCATTTCTCGCCAACAATTTGCCGAAGGGAAAATCAGCAAAAGCGATTTACTTAAAGTCGAGTCTGCGTCCTATCACAGTCCAGGCACATGTACCTTTTATGGCACAGCCAACAGCAACCAGATGCTCATGGAAATTATGGGATTGCAATTACCGGGTAGCGCTTTTATCTCGCCAAACTCGGTACTGCGACACCAGCTCACTATCAAAGCAGTGGAAAATCAACTTCAGCAATTATTTAAGAAAAAGACTGTAAAAACGCTGGCTGAGGTGGTTTCTGTAGAAACTATTGTCAACGGCATGGTTGGGTTGCTGGCTACTGGCGGTTCGACCAACCTCACTATCCACCTGATTGCTATCGCCAGAGCTGCCGGAATTATCATTAACTGGCAGGATATGTCGGCGTTATCACAAATCGTGCCCCTGCTTTGTCGTATTTACCCCAACGGTGAAGCCGACATCAATCATTTCCAGTCAGCTGGTGGTATGGGCTTTCTTATCAAGCAACTGCTTGAGGGTGGATTATTGCATCAACAAGTACAAACGATTATCGGTGATAATTTATTAGACTACACTAAAGAACCACAACTACAGCAAAATCCTCAAGCTGAAATTTTCCGCGAAAATGCAAAAACTTCTCCATCAAAATACCATGTCAGTTGGCAAGAAGTGAAAGATAAAAGCGCCAACGAAGATGTTCTAAGACCCATCACACTTCCTTTTAGTGAAGAAGGCGGCTTAAAATTATTAACAGGAAACCTAGGCCGAAGTATTATTAAAATTTCAGCCGTTAAAAAGAAGTACCGTTTCATCGAGGCCAAAGCCAAGGTATTTAATTCACAACAGGAATTTCAACAACGCTTTGCAACAGGCGAACTCAACACCGATTTTATCGCAGTTATCCGCTTTCAGGGCCCTGCCGCTAATGGTATGCCGGAATTACATCACCTCATGCCGCTGATGGGCGCTTTGCAGGATAAAGGTTTCCAGGTGGCTATAGTGACAGATGGCAGAATGTCAGGGGCGTCAGGTAAAGTTCCCTCGGCAATTCATATGGTACCTGAAGCAATAAATGGTGGCGCTATCGCAAAAATTTATGAAAATGATTTAATAAAACTTGACGCTAATAATGGTTCTCTGAATGTCATTATCGAGGCATCAATCTGGGCTGAGAGAAAAACTGTCAAAATAGATTGTAATGAAGAAGTCTCTGGTATGGGAAGAGAATTGTTTTCCTGTTTTAGAAGGCAGATATCCGCTGCCGAAGAAGGCGCTTCAATCTTTAACTAATTAAGTTGCAGTGATGACGCTAATATGACATCACTTTATTTGAAATAACTTACACCACACTGGATATGAAATGAATTTTTCTACCCTTAAAAAAGAGAATATTTAATATGCAAAACAAACCGTTCGATTTAATTATTTTTGGTGGAACAGGCGATCTGTCTTTAAGAAAATTACTCCCCTCTTTGTATCGTGCCTATCTGGAAAATAAAATTGCAACAGGGGCAAGAATATTTTTAAGTACCAGAAAACCTGACGATTTTAAAATCATGACGAAAATTGTTAAAAAAGCGCTACAGGAATTCCTCACCTACAATGAATTTGACCAAACGCAATGGAAAAATTTTTCCACGCATATTCATCCTGTTTTAGTTGATTTGGCCAACATTGAAACAGGTTGGGAACAATTTGCGCAATTGATGCAAAACGCTTCAAAACGTGATCGAATTTTCTATCTGGCAACCACACCTAATGTGTACGGCAGTACCTGTGAATTCCTTGCTCAAAAAAACCTCATTACAACCCAGTCACGTATTGTGGTAGAAAAACCGCTGGGATTTGATTTGAAATCTGCCGAAGAAATTAATGACAAAATGGCCTCGTACTTTACCGAAGAACAAATTTATCGAATTGATCATTATCTGGGTAAAGATACCGTCCAAAATTTAATGGCCTTACGCTTCAGTAACTCCTTGTTCGAACACCTGTGGAACGCGAATAATATTGATCATATTCAAATCAGTATTAATGAACAGGTTGGGCTTGAAGGTCGGGCTGGTTTTTATGACAAAGCTGGTGCCATGCGCGATATGGTACAAAATCATTTACTGCAATTACTTTGTCTTATTTCCATGGACCCACCCGCAAAACTGGATGCAGAAAGTATTCGTGAAGAAAAAATAAAAGTGCTTAAAGCCTTGCGGCCGATAGTGGATGAATTGGTTGATGAAAATACTGTACGAGGACAATATGTCGCAGGCCAACTTAACGACACGGCCGTTCCCGGTTATCTGGAAGAGCTTGGCAACGATAGTAGTTGTATCGAAACCTACGTCGCTATCAGGGCGCATATTGATAATTGGCGCTGGGCAAAAGTTCCTTTCTATTTGAGAACAGGTAAACGCCTGAAAAGAAGAAGTGCTGAAATCATCATTCAATTTAAAGAAATTTCTCTTAATATTTATGATGATGCTTCGGGTATTCCGCTACCGAACCAATTAATCATTCAACTACAGCCAGAAGAAAGAATGCAATTAAAACTGATGGCTAAAGATATGAATACGCTCGAAAATAAAATAAAACCCGTAAGTTTAAACCTTAATTTCACCGACGAAAACGAAGGTTTTAAAAGTTTTGCCTATAAACGATTACTGCTGGATGCTATTGCCGGAAACCCCACATTGTTTATCCATAGAGACGAAGTGACAACGGCATGGCAATGGGTTGATCCTATCATTGAAAGCTGGAAAAAAGATGCCCATAGTTTACATCCATATCAAGCGGGTAGCTGGGGGCCTGATGCAGCCGATGAATTATTGGCAAAAGATGGCAGACATTGGATTGATATTGAAGAAGGAGCCACTGTCAAATCATGATTAATCAACATTTCTTTGAAACTAAAGAACAACTTTACCAACAAACCACCGCTTTTTGTGCCGAGATATTAGCCAAAGGGGTACAACAAAATGGTCATGCCAGCTTTATTGTACCCGGAGGAACGACACCAGCACCCATCTTTGAATTACTTTCAAAGACTACGCTAGACTGGAAAAAAATCACCGTTGCACCTTCAGATGAACGCTGGCTTGAGGTTCAGCATGACAAAAGTAATGAATATTTAATCAAACAAAAATTGCTCCAAAACAATGCGCGTCATGCGCAATTTGTCGGCATGAAATCAGCTCATGATACAGCACTGCAGGCGCAACAGACCTGTAGCCGCCAATATGGAAAAATAGTTCAGCCATACGACATTGTCATGCTGGGCATGGGACCAGATGGTCACTTTGCTTCGTTATTTCCCAATGCCGATCCCATCATCAAAGCACTCGATCCAGAGAATACCCAAAACTGTATCGCTATGGATGCAACTGATTGTGCCGTTGCGGGAGAATTCACCCAAAGGATGTCAATGACACTGGCGGCATTTCTAAAAAGTAAACACATTATTTTGTTGTTTACAGGAGAGCAAAAACTGGCCATTTATAAATCTGCAAAACAGCTCAATGATCAAAGCATTCTTCCCGTTTGTGCTTTGATTCATCAAAACCAGGTGCCTGTTGAGTTGTTCTGGGCACCTTAGGAAAATTAATAAACTAAATATATTTGAGGTTATTGTGACGAATACCATTAGAAATATCATAAAAAGCTCACCGGTGATCCCGGTATTGGTGATAGAGCGACTCGATGATGCCGTGCCACTGGCACAAGCCATAGTAAAAGGTGGCTTGAAAGTACTCGAAATTACACTGAGAACTTCGGTAGCCATAGCAGCGTTAACAGAAATCAAAAAAGCCCTGCCTGAAGCCATTGTTGGCGCTGGTACAGTAATCGATACGAAAAGCTTTGACTCCTCGCTGAAAGCGGGGGCAGATTTTATTGTCAGCCCTGGAAGCACGCCAACACTCATCGATGCGGCTCGAGCTAATAGTGCCGCATTTTTACCTGGGGCCTCCACACCCAGTGAAGTGTTGCGATTGCTTGAATATGGCTTTAACACCCAGAAGTTTTTTCCGGCAGAGGCGGCAGGTGGTGTGGAGATGCTTAAAGCCATTAATGGACCACTGCCCCAAGTAACATTTTGTCCTACCGGGGGCATCACGCTTTTGAAAGCTGGAAAATATCTTGCCTGTAAAAATGTCGCCTGCGTTGGTGGTAGCTGGATTGCCACCCGTGATTGGATCAATGAGAAAAACTGGCAGCAGATAGAAAATGCGGCTCGAGGAACATTAAATTTAAGAAATCCAAAATTTAAAAAATGCTGAATTTAGCAACAATCCCAAACAGGCGATAGATGAAAATAAAACACCTTGAAATTTTGAAAAATAGCTAGCAAGTAAAATGATTTAAAAGCGCCATGCTTAGATATTTTCTCAACGCTCAATTTTCACAAGTTTGAAACTTATTTTAATATTAAAACTTATGGCAAAAACCAAAGAGGAACAAAATGATAAAAGTTGCAATAAATGGCTATGGTCGAATTGGTCGAAATATACTCCGTGCGTTATATGAGAATAACTATCGCAATAAAATTCAAATTGTTGCTATCAATGACTTGGCTGATGCGGCTATCAATGTCCATCTCACTAAATACGATTCGGTACATGGGAAATTTAACGCTGATGTCAGTTTTAACGATGACACCATGGTCATCAACGGCGATGAAATAAAAGTATTCCAACAAGCTGATCCGGAGAATCTGCCTTGGAAAAACTTACATGTCGATATTGTTTTTGAATGTACCGGTTTTTTTAGAACAAAATCTGCTGCGGCAAAACACTTGAATGCCGGTGCTAAAAAAGTCATTATTTCAGCCCCTGGAACAGACGTTGATGCCACCATCGTTTTTGGCGTAAATGACAACATCCTCACTGCTGCAAGTGAGATAATCTCGAATGCCTCCTGTACCACAAATTGCCTTGCCCCTATAGCCAAAATTTTGCATGACGCATTAGGGATAGAAAAAGGCAATATGACTACCATCCATTCTTATACGAATGATCAAAATCTCACCGATGTTGCACACAGTGATATTTATCGAGCGCGATCAGCAACCCAATCAATGATCCCGACAAAAACCGGTGCTGCCGCAGCAGTGGGTTTAGTACTTCCCGAACTATCGGGCAAACTTGACGGTATGTCTATTCGTGTACCTACCATCAATGTTTCTGTGATCGATTTTCATTTTATTTGCAGCAGGAGTGCCACGGTTGATGAAGTTAATCAAATTGTGGCTACCGCCGCCAAGGGTAATATGAAAA
>CAZKUH010000120.1:0-6781 GCA_964555895.1 uncultured Enterobacterales bacterium | reverse complement strand
GTTACCCTTTTAGGCCGAATGTTGGAATAATATTCATTTTCAATTTGCAACAGATTGGTATTTAGTTGAATCCTCTTGTCGTTTTCATAGAGGCCAATTTCTTCATAAAGGGGTTCCGGTGTCCGAATGGCATGCTCCAATCCTGCCGCATATTTCTCCACATTATCGTAACTGATATTTAATCGTGATTGCGCATTATTTGAATAACCCAAATCACTCATACGCAGAGAAGTCGCGTACTTACCATATAGGGTGCCTGGCATGAGTTCTTCTAGTTTATGCCTTTTACCTTGAACAAAAGTTTTACAAATCGCCGGAGAAGCACCAAACAGGAAAGGTAACATCCAGCCATAACGTAAAAAATTTCTGACTAAACCCATATATTGCGTTGATATATAATACTGAAGATCATCGGTATTTCCATTGATTTTCTGTAACTCTCGCCAAAATGATTCGGGCAGGGAAAAATTATAATGCACCCCTGCTATGGTCTGCATCAAACGACCATAGCGTTTAGCCAAACCTGCCCGATAAACATATTTCATCTGTCCGATGTTTGAATCGCCGTAATGCGCCAGGGGAATTTCTTCCTCTTTATTCATCATACAGGGCATTGAAGCATTCCAAAGAAATTCATCACCAATTTGCTGATAAACAAATTGATGGATTTGTCTTAAAAATTTGACCGGGTATTGGGGATCGGTACTGGGCGGTGTTATCAACTCGAGTAAGGCTTCAGAGTAATCGGTGGTAATATGCGGGTGTGTCAGCGCCGAACCTAAAGACTTAAAGTGTGGTAGTGAACTTAGATAACCATCCAGACCCACTCTCAGACTTTCTTTCTCAATACCTCTTTTAATACCTTTTAAACAGGTAAAAGCATTATTGCTAGCGAGTTTTTCTACTAAAAAATCAAATTGATCAGACAAATCGTACTCCTGTATAACTATTTGAACATGAGTTTAAGTTTTTTAAGCTGATGTTGTTAACCATGCATAAGCATTTTGAAACATCTTCATCCAAGGGCTGTATTGTTCCCAAGCTTCGGGTGCCCACGAATTTGCAACGGTTCGGTACACTCTTTCCGGATGCGGCATCATGATGGTAACACGACCATTTTCATTACTTAAAGCCGTGATGCCAAAGGGCGAACCATTTGGATTTGCCGGATATTGCAAGGTCATATTGCTCGCATTATCAACGAATCTGAGCGCAACCAAACCACTTTGATGACACGCATTTGCAGCAGCCTCGGAAATAAATTCAGCGCGGCCTTCACCATGAGCTATGGCGATGGGGAGTTGGCAACCAGCCATCCCCTTAAAAAAAATCGAGGGTGATTCTAACACTTCTACCATCGCCACACGACCTTCAAATTGCGCCGATCGATTTTTCACAAAATGAGGCCAATGATCAGAACCCGGGATAAGTGAGCGCAAATTAGACAACATCTGGCAACCATTACAAACGCCCAGGGTAAAACTGTCCTCCCGCGCAAAAAAGCGCTTAAACTGTTGGCGCATATCGGCATGATACAAAATAGTTTTTGCCCAACCTTCACCAGCGCCTAACACATCGCCATAGGAAAAACCGCCACAGGCGACTAAACCAACAAAATCATCTAAAACCACACGCGCTGATAAAAGATCGCTCATGTGAACATCAACCGCATCAAAACCAGCTTCATGAAAAGCCGCTGCCATCTCTACTTGTCCATTGACGCCTTGTTCCCGCAACACAGCAATTTTTGGCCTCACCGCCAGATCAGCAACTTTGCTGGTTAAATCATCTAGGGGAAAACTTAAGCGCGGTTGCATACCGGGGTTAGCTAAATCCAGTCGGGCGAGATGTTCCTCTTCAGCACAGATAGGGTTATCTCTTAATTTTTGCAGATGGAAACTGGTTAAACTCCAAAGATTTCGTAAATACGCCCGTGAAACGCTATATAAATTCTTGCCATCAGCGATAATGGTAAATTGGTTATCAGCAGTGACTTTACCGATTGCATGGCAGCAACTCACTAACGAAAACTCCTCAATCAGTTGTTTAAAATGTTGTTGTTTATCCACGGCGACCTGTAGCACGGCACCGAGTTCTTCATTAAATAATACTTCAATCGCCGAGCCAGCCAAAGTATCCAGTGAAATCTCCAAGCCACAAGCACCAGCAAAGCTCATTTCAACCAAGGTTGCGAGTACCCCCCCATCAGAACGATCATGATAAGCGAGTAATAAATCGGCTTGATTGGCCTTTTGTATCAAATTGAAAAAGGACCGCAATTTCTCTGCATCGTCAACATTTGCCGGCTGCTGTCCAATGGCTTGATAAACCTGAGTCAATGCCGAAGCAGCCAGCCGATTTTTGCCTTCACCCAAATCAATCAGCCACAATTGACTCTCACCCTTATCTGTTTGAAGTTGCGGTGTGAGTGACTTCCGTGCATCCGTCACCGGCGCAAAAGCGGTAACAATCAAGGACAACGGCGCTGTCACCGATTTTTGTTGTTGATTGTCTTGCCAGATGGTTTTCATTGACATGGAATCCTTGCCCACAGGAATACAAATGCCTAACTTGGGACACAAATCCATCCCCACCGCTTTCACCGCAGCATACAAATTGGCGTCTTCGCCTTCAACACCAGCCGCAGCCATCCAGTTTGCTGACAAGCGGATATCCGATAAATTAGCGATAGCTGCAGCAGCAATATTGGTAATGGCCTCACCAACGGCCAATTTTGCAGAAGCTGCTGCATCCAGCAATGCGACAGGTGTCCTCTCACCCATGGCCATGGCTTCGCCGCAATGCGAATTTAAAGTCGATGTGGTTACCGCACAATCTGCCACGGGTACTTGCCAGGGACCGACCATTTGGTCGCGTGCCACCATGCCGGTTATCGAGCGATCAGCAATAGAAATAAGAAAAGTTTTATCTGCGACACAGGGTAATTGCAATACTTTTTCTATGGCTTCGGCAATGTCTATCCGTGCGATGTCAAAAGGGGCACTTGATATTTGACGGCTGGTAACAACGCGATGCATTTTAGGTGTTTTACCGAAAAGAACATCCATCGGAATATCAACGGCATGATTATTAAAAATATTATCCGATAACCGAAGATGTTGTTTTTCTCTGGCCTCGCCCAAGACGGCATAGAGACATCTTTCCCTTGTACATATAGCTTCAAAAACGGCCAGATTAGCCTGGGTAACGGCGACCACATAACGTTCTTGAGCTTCATTACACCATATCTCCATAGGTGACATCCCGGGTTCATCATTGGGTATCTGTCGCAATTCAAAATCCCCGCCCAGACCATTATCATGTATCAATTCGGGTACCCCATTGGACAGTCCGCCAGCGCCAATGTCGTGGATAAATACCAGCGGATTGTCATCTCCCATTTCCCAACATCGATCGATGACTTCCTGACATCGACGTTCCATCTCCGGATTCCCTCTTTGTACTGAAGCAAAATCGAGATCAGCATGACTGCTCCCCGAATCCATGGAGGATGCTGCCCCACCGCCCAATCCAATCAACATCGCCGGGCCACCAATGACGATAACCTTATCGCCTTCTTTTACCTGACCTTTTATGACATGTTGCGTTCTGATATTCCCCAAGCCACCGGCAATCATGATGGGCTTATGATAACCACGGACTTCGGGTCCATAACCCAGATCGACATTTTGCTCCAGGGTGCGGAAATAACCCGTCAGATTGGGCCGGCCAAATTCATTATTAAAGGCCGCACCACCCAGTGGACCTTCGAGCATAATATTCAGTGCAGAAACAATTCGATCAGGTTTTCCTGTCGGGTATTCCCAACTATGGCTATAGCCTGGAATAAATAAATTTGAAACAGAAAAACCCGTCAAGCCTGCTTTCGGTTTTGCCCCCTTGCCGGTAGCACCTTCATCACGGATCTCACCACCTGAACCCGTTGCGGCACCGGCAAAAGGAGAAATTGCGGTAGGATGATTGTGTGTTTCTACCTTCATCAAAATGTCTACCTGTTCTTGATGATACTGATAACTTTGATCCGCTGCCTGAGCAAAAAAACGTGCCGCTGTTGAACCTTCAATAACGGCAGCATTATCGCTATAGGCTGACAGTACACCTTGAGCATTAGCTTGATAAGTATTTTTAATCATAGCGAATAATGAAATAGGCTGCTCATGGCCATCTATGGTCCAACTGGCATTAAATATTTTATGGCGACAGTGTTCAGAATTGGCCTGTGCAAACATCATTAATTCAATGTCATTAGGATTACGCTTTAATGCTTCAAAACATGCCTGTAAATAATCTATCTCATCTTCGCCTAGCGCTAAACCCAGTTTTTTATTGGCCTCCGTCAGCGCAGCGCGGCCTTGATTAATGATATCAATACTTGTTAAAGGTTCAGCTTGATGCAACCGAAACAGTTGCGTCACTTGGTGATAATCGCGGAAAACGGTTTCAGTCATCCGATCATGTAAAATAGTGGCAACTTTTGTGCTGGTTTCAGTCGCAATATTGACTGAAAATTGCACATAGTAAGCAATCCCTCTTTCTATCCTTGTTATTTTGTTAAGGCCACAGTTAAGCGCGATATCAGTTGCCTTGGTTGACCACGGAGAAATAGTCCCCGGCCTTGGCACAACCAAAAACAATTCACCCTGATGGGAAATAGCTGTACTTTTGGGGCCGTAGGTTAGCAGGTTTTCTAGTAAAACTTGTTCCGAATCATTCAAATCTTCAACGCATTGAACAAAATGAACATATTCAGCGGCGATATCCTTTACCACGCTATTCTTCTCAGTACTATTCTTCTCAGTACTATTCTTCTCAGTACTATCAGCCTCTGGGCTAAATAGCCGTTGGGCATCTTGAAGTAATTTGCTTTTTTGAAATTTAGATAAGGCAGAGGAAGCAGAAAGAATCAGCATGTGAATCCAGATAACGAAGGACAAATTTTGAACCGCAATGATACTGTAATACAGATAAATTTTCCAATAAGAGTCACAGCTAAATTTTTGATTGAAACGCGTCCGATATTTAAGTTAATCTTGAGGAAATTGACCCATTCGTTGAATTTGTTAAGATGTTTAACAAAATGAAGTCCACTGTATGCTTGTTTTCAGTCATCACTGTAATAGTAAATTTATGTTGAAAGTACCTGTTTATCATCGCCTTGTTAGTTATTCATTGTTCAGTGCTTTTGCGCTGACATTGTTACTCTCTGGATGTGGTGAGGCGCCGTCCCATCTGGATAGAATCAAAGCCAAGGGAGAGTTGCGTATTGTAACCAGAGAAGGCCCCACTACTTATTTTATCGGTGGAAATGGACCTTCTGGCTTTGAATATGATCTCGCCGCCAGGTTTGCAGAATTCCTGGGTGTCAGACTGTCCGTCATTTCAAGTGATGATCTCAATGGTATCATTACGACGCTTTCTCAAGGAAAAGTTGATCTTGCAGCCGCTGGCCTTACCATCACACCGCAAAGAGAAAAGTTATTTCACTTTAGTCCGCCTTATCAAAATATTGATATAAAGCTGGTATTTAAACAAGGTCAATACTGGCCGAGAAATTTCAATCAGCTTGATGGCAAGTTAACGGTGTTAGCTCAAAGCAGTCATGCAGAACTCTTATTGTCGACAAAAAAAACTCAGCCATTGTTAAGCTGGCATGAAGCCAATCAATTGGCTGTTGAAGATCTGGTCGAATCTATCATAGAGGGTGAGCTTTCTTATACACTTATCGACAGTAACGATCTGAGTCTACAACGCCGTTATCATCCCGAACTGGCTATCGCATTTACCGTGGTTAAAAATCAACAACTAGCCTGGGCATTTCGAAAGAATGACGATGACAGTCTGTATCAGGCCGCCGCAGAATTTTTTTCATTTATGCAAAAATCAGGCGATTTGGCGCAACTACAGGAAATTTATTATGGTCATCTTGAATCCTTTGACTATGTGGGTTCTACGAAATTTTTGCAAGCAGCACAAACACGCTTGACAAAGTATCTGCCACTTTTTAAAGCCTCGGCAAAAACTGCTTTAGACTGGAAATTGTTAGCTGCAGTTTCCTACCAGGAATCGCATTGGGATCCAAAGGCTAAATCAGCAACAGGCGTTCGCGGTATGATGATGTTGACACTGCCAACAGCAAAACATCTCGGCGTTAAAAGTCGTCTTGATCCCGCTCAAAGTATCGAAGGCGGCGCCCGTTACCTTGAGAAAATTCTCAAAAGAATCCCAGCCAGGATCAACGATCCCGATTTAACCTGGATGGCATTAGCAGCCTATAATGTCGGCTTTGGTCATCTGGAAGATGCTCGTATCATCACCCAACGTCAAGGTGGAAACCCGGATAAATGGATTGACGTAAAACAAAGACTGCCACTGCTTAGACAAAGGAAGTGGTACAAATCCACAAAATATGGCTATGCGCGAGGCGATGAGCCGGTGCAATATGTTGATAATGTACGACGTTACTATGAAGTGCTAAATTGGTTGTTTGATGACGAAAACAAACAACCAGAAGAAGATTTGCAAGAAGTCAATCCAGAACAACTTTCAAACTGAAGGTTTGGCGTGAATGCATAAAATAGAAATTTCTAAAAGGACAATATCATCCTAGGCTTGTCGAAGAGTCTTGCACGGCCAAGCGAAAGATCCCTCCACTCCGGTCGGGATGACTAAGGGAAATCGTCTGGATGACTAAGGGAAATCGTCTGGATGACGAAGGGTGTAGCACTGTCATGCCGACTCACACATCTATCCGAGTACACCC
>CAZKUH010000119.1:0-6804 GCA_964555895.1 uncultured Enterobacterales bacterium | reverse complement strand
TCAACTCTCCCTGGTCAGATATCATCAGGTATAGCTAACTAAAAAAAGGATAACAAATGACACATAATCAATTTGAACTTTTAAAAAAACGCCGTTTTGCACCATTTTTCTCCACCCAGTTTTTGGGGGCCTTTAATGATAATGTATTTAAAAATGCGATAGCGGTACTGATTGCTTTCCAGATATTAGCGACCGATAAAGATGCTTCTAATTTTTGGGTGAACGTTGCTCAGGGGTTATTCATTTTACCCTTTTTTATTTTTTCAGGTACTGCCGGACAGCTCGCCGATAAATATGACAAAGCCATGATTATCAGAAAAGTAAAAATGCTTGAAATTTTTATTATGCTCTTTGCGGCGGTTGCTTTTTATTTACAATCTGTTTTCCTATTGGTCAGTATTTTATTCTTAATGGGTATGCAATCTGCTTTTTTTGGCCCGGTGAAATATGCTATTTTACCGCAGCATTTAAATTCTCATGAATTATTAGGTGGCAATGGACTAGTAGAAATGGGGACCTTTGTGGCGATTTTATTAGGTACCATTGCAGGCGGCGTATTGATAGGTTTAGAGCATGGCAGGCTCATTGTATCTTTGACAATTATTATCATCGCAATCTTGGGATATTTTACTAGTAGACAAATACCAGAAGCAAAATCACCAGATCAAAATATGAAAATCAACTGGAATATTTTTACCGAAACAATCAAGGTGATAAAACAAGCTCAGCAAAATAAAATTATCTATTTGTCTATTTTAGCCATTTCCTGGTTCTGGTTTTATGGGGCCGTTATTCTGACACAAATGCCTAATTTTACCCGTATTCATCTGGGGGGAAATAACCAGGTTTTCACCTTGTTATTAGCCACTTTTTCTATCGGCGTGGCAACGGGTTCACTCTTTTGCGAAAAATTATCCGGTCGTCGGGTTGAAATAGGCTTAATCCCGTTTGGCGCCATCGGCTTAACGGTTTTTGGTGTCGATTTGTATTTTGCCGGCAATATGCTTTACAGTGGTGAATTACAGGGTTGGCTCGTCTGGTTAAACACAGAGAATAGTTTTCGCGTGCTGTTTGATTTATTATTTATTGGTGTTTTCGGCGGTTTTTACATCGTACCGCTTTATGCTTTGATTCAACAAAAAGCGGATCAAAAATTGACGGCACGAATGATTGCTGCAAATAATATCCTTAATTCAGGTTTTATTGTTGCTTCTGCTGTTATGGCTATCGTTTTATTGGGCTTTGGCGTTAGTATTCCCCAACTATTTCTGGTTATTTCCATTTTAAATGCATTGGTTGTTTTGTATATCATCAAGCAAGTTCCCGATTTTTTAATGCGTTTTATTATCTGGTTATTACTACATACCATGTACCGGGTAAAGCACCACGGACTTCATAATATTCCGCTAGAAGGGGCGGCGGTGTTAGTTTGCAACCATGTGAGTTTTGTTGATCCGTTAATTATTGCGGGCTTTGCTAATCGACCTGTTCGTTTTGTCATGGATCATCATATTTTTAAAATACCAGTATTGAATTTCATATTTAGAACAGCAAAAGCAATTCCAATAGCACCAGAAAAAGAAAATGCGGAATTAAAAAAGCAGGCTTTTGAAGATATTGAAAAAGCTTTGCTACAAGGAGAATTAGTGGCTATTTTTCCTGAAGGGAAAATAACTTATGACGGTGAATTAAATATTTTCAAGCCGGGTATTGAAGAAATTTTAGCGCGCACGCCAGTACCTGTTATTCCTATGGCTTTGCAAGGGTTATGGGGTAGTTTTTTTTCTCGCCGAGGTGGGCCTGCTATGAAAGGGTTGCCGAGAAGGTTCTTTTCTACAATTGGTCTGGTGGCAGATACACAAGTCCCCGCTTTAGAAGCGAACGCCGCAGGACTTGAAGAGAAGGTCCGCGCATTAAGAGGAGAACTGCGTTGAATGGACTGATAAACAGTGGTTAAACTGAACGTTGGTTAAAAAAGTGAATATCGATAGTTTTGCCATGAATTGTCTACTGTGGTACAAAAGAGTGGTGATTAAAAACAAGGAAAATCTATGCGTTATTCCAAACTGAAAAAAGGCTGTCTGTTGAGTTTGTTTTTGCTGGCGATCAGCGGTTGCAGTGATAAAAAAACACCGATCGAGCCACAAATTCCTGATGCCGATCCTTTTCCATCTACTTACCAAGCGGCTCCGCATAAACCTTTTGTTTTGACCAATGTTCATTTGCTCGCGGGCAATGGTGATGAAGCTGAAAATGTTTCTGTCATGGTCGTTGGTACTAACATTAGCGCCATTGGTAAAGATATAGTGATTCCAAAAGGGACTCAAATTATTTCTGGAAAGGGTAAGTGGTTAACACCGGGATTAATCGATATCCATTCTCATATGGGTGTTTATGCCGCGCCAAGAACGCCAAACAATGCGGATGGGAATGAAATGACCAACCCTGTGACCGCAGAGGTTTGGGCAGAACACTCTATTTGGCCTCAAGATCCACAATTCGAATTAGCCTTAGCTGGCGGTGTAACAACGGTTCAAATCTTGCCGGGTTCTGGCAATCTCATCGGGGGGCGGGGTGTTACCATAAAAAATGTGCCCTCGTTGACGGTGCAAGGCATGAAATTCCCTCATGCGCCTTACAGTTTGAAAATGGCTTGTGGAGAAAACCCTAAACGCGTCTATGGTGCTCGCAAACAGGCTCCATCAACACGTATGGGAAATATGGCTGGCTATCGCAAAGCCTGGATTGATGCCAAAGATTATCAAAGCAAATGGCAGGATTATATAAAGAAAGCCAAGGCGGGTGATGCCACTGCAAAACCCCCGAAAAGAGATCTGAAGCTGGAAACATTGGTGGGCGTTCTGGAAGGAAAAATAAAGGTTCATAACCATTGTTATCGAGCGGATGAAATGGCTCAAATGATTGATTTATCGAAAGAATTTGGTTATAAGATAGCCGCTTTCCATCATGCGGTTGAAGCCTACAAAGTAGCACCACTACTTAAAAAGGAAGGTATTTGTGCAGCTATGTGGGCAGATTGGTGGGGCTTTAAGCAGGAAGCCTTTGATATGGTGAGAGAGAATATGGCTTTGGTTGATATGGTCGGTGCTTGTGCAATTATTCATTCTGATGACGGTATTGGCATACAACACTTGAATCAGGAGGTCGCAAAAGCGATGTCGGCAGGCAGACGTATGGGGTTGGAAATAAAGGAAGCTAAAGCAATCCAGTGGGCAACCCTTAATGCGGCCAAATCTTTGGGGATCGAAAAGCAAACAGGTTCGGTTGAAGTTGGTAAAAATGCGGATCTGGTGCTGTGGGATGGAAATCCTTTCAGTGTTTACAGCCATGTTGATGCAGTTTGGATTGATGGAGTGGAGCAATACGACCGAAACAATAAGAAATTACGGCCAACGTCAGATTTTAATCTGGGTATTTTGAATCCTGAAGGAGATAGACCATGAAAAACAAATCTCTTCAATCATTGCTAATAGTGTTACTGGCGATAACCGCCATGTCAGTTGCTGCCGCGGATAAAATACTGGTTATAGTTCACGCTAACATTTATACCGCTGGAGAAAAAGGGTTAATTAAAGATGCGAATATGGTGATTAAAAATGGCAAGATAACTGCGTTGGGAAAAAATATTGAAGTACCGATGGGGGTGAAATTTTTAGATGCGAAAGGCGGTAGTATCACACCTGGATTATTTAATAGTGCAACACACCTGGGGATTGAAGAGGTTTCAGCTATTAAAAAGACGGATGACTATAAAACGACAGATACCGGAATTACCGCTTCTTTGAAAGTTGCCGATGCCTTTAACCCACGTTCGGTGCTGATCCCACAAAATCGTATTCATGGTTTGACTTACGCCATTGTCATGCCGGAAAGTGGATCGAGCCTGATTGCCGGACAGGCAGCATTGGTGGATCTGTCTGCGTCAGATAAGTCGATTATCAATGATTCTGTCGCCATAGTGCTAAATTTGGGCGAAGCCGGTCAACAATTAGCCGGTGGTTCCAGGGCTGCGGCAATCAGAAAATTTAAAACGCTGTTAAATGATGCGCTGGATTATGCCAAAAATAAAGCGGCGTACAATCAGGGAAAAAGACGGCAATATTCGGCATCACAGGATGATTTGGAAGCCATGCTGCCAGTAATATCTGGCAAAAAACCCCTTATTGTCAGTATACACAGAGCGAGTGATATCGAAAAATTTATCGAGATTGCAAAAGCTTACAAACTGAAAGTTATTCTTTACGGTGCAGAGGAAGGTTGGCTGGTGGCTGATAAAATTGCGGCAGCTCAAATCCCAGTCATTCTTGACCCTAGCCGTGATCTGCCTTCGAGTTATGATGCTTTGGGGAGTCGATTGGAGAATGCCGCTATTCTGAATCAGGCTGGCGTAAAACTCCTTTTTAGCGGGATAGGTCGACAAAATACGCACAATGCCTATTTGGTCAGACAAGCGGCAGGGATCTCTGTTGCCAACGGCTTGCCGAAACAGGTTGCCATTGCTGCGATCAGTAGCAATCCGATGTCGGTATTTAGCAAAAATAGCCGAAGCAACGAATTAAAACTAGGTATTCAGGCCAATTTTGTCTTGTGGCAAGGTGATCCACTTGAAGTCACTAGCGAGGCTTTACTGGTTTATATCAATGGCAAACGAATTCCTATGGTTTCAAGATCAACACGATTAAGAGACCGTTATTATAAAAGGTTAAAAGAAAGTAAAAATTAATATAATTTTTCTGGATGTTATTAAAAACCTTCCCGATCTTTGTCGAGAAGGTTTTTTTATGTTTAACCTGAGCTTTTCTTATGCGAAGCTCAGGTTATTTACCATGATTATGGTTACTGGAACCAGTCATTCTAAAAACGGTGAAAGTGCTGGCTACAAGAAGGAATTGGTTTTTTGCCGAAGGTAGACATATTTATTAACAATTACACAACGATTTAAACAATAATACGCGCTATGATCACGGCTATGATGAGATGCCTATTTTCTCCCAACTATTTTCTAAATTTAACCCTGTTTTAACATAATCAATTTAAACAAAATGAAGTATCAATTATGAATATTAAAAATATGCGCATTCCAGTTGCAATTTTAATTCTGGGTATTATTGGCATGTTGGCGCTTTCCAGTATGAAAGGCGAACCACAAAAAAAACCTTTTGTAAACAAACCTGTCCTGGTAGAAACCATTACTACCAAAGCAGTCGAAATACAATATAAGGTTAAAACACAAGGTATTTTAACGCCAAGGACTGAAACTACCATTGTTGCTGAGGTCTCTGGCGTTATCAAAAAGGTGAGTGATAAGTTTGTCGTGGGTGGTTATTTCCAGAAAGGCGACATTTTGTTAACGATCAATCCGGTTGATTATGAAATTGCTGTACAGCAAGCTAAAGCACGTCTAGCTGGAGAGAAAGCAAGATTAGAACAGGAAAAGGCACGTGTTAAACAGGCAGCAAAGGAATGGAGTTTAACGGGTCGAGCAAAAAAAGATGCACCGGCACTGGCGTTGAGATTGCCTAATCTGGCAGAAGCCCAGGCAAATGTTGATGCGGCGCAGGCAGAATTAAAAAAGGCTGTTTTAAAACGACAAAGGACCGAAGTTAAAGCGCCTTATGACGGTATGTTAAAATCAAAAACAGCGGATATCGGACAATTTGTAAATGTTGGGGGGCAAATAGGCACCCTTTTTGCGGTTGATTACGCCGAAGTGAGATTGCCGTTAACCGAAAAAGATTTAGCTTATCTCGATTTACCACGGGTTGGCTCTACGCTTAAGCAAAAGACACAGGTAAATTTAAGTGTGACCTCTGCAAATAAGCGCTACCAGTGGCAAGGCTTTATCAGTCACATGGAGGGGGTCATTGACACCAAGGCTCGCGTTTATTATGCCGTCGCACAAATTGATGACCCCTATGGATTAAAGCACGTGACAAACAGATCGCCATTGGAGATAGGAAGTTTTGTAAAAGCAGAGATACTGGGCAAGAAATCGACAGCGGTTATCGAAGTGCCGAGGAGTGCAATCAGAGGGAATGACCAGCTACTGGTCATGAATTCAGCAAAAAAGCTTGAGATCAGAAAGGTCGTCATTCAACGAGTAGAAGGAGAAAAGGTTTTCATCAGTGAGGGTGTTAAGGCGGGGGAAAAAGTGATCATTACTGCATTGGAAACATCAGTCGCAGGTATGTTGTTGAAAGATCGAAATAGTGAAAAAGAATTAAAAGGTAAAGAAACTATCAACGGGAAAAAAAATGGAGTCTAGCAAATTCCCAAGAAAAATCAAAGCAAACGCAAGCTTACCTCAAGACATTAAGTGCAAACAGGTTAAAATATGAATACTCAAAACACCCCAAAAGAAAGTGGATTAATTGCCTGGTTTGCGAGAAATTCTGTTGCTGCTAATTTATTGATGATTTTTATCATCATTGGTGGCCTAGTAACATACCAAACCATCAACAAGAAAATGCAGCCGGACATTGAATTTAATAATATCTCAATCGTGGTGCCATATTTGGGTGCGTCACCTGAAGAAGTAGAAAAAGGTGTTGTGGTCAAAATTGAAGAGGCTATACAAGATGTTGAAGGAATAGAGAGAATTAATTCACTGGCTTTCGCCGGCCGTGGACAAGTTATTGCGGAAATTGCAAATGACTACGATCTTGACGTGGTGATGGAAGACATAAAATCCAAGGTGGATGCAATCCCAACCTTTCCGGCACAAACAGAAAAAGCCATAATTGGAAAGCAAAAGTTTCAAAATGATGTCATGTGGTTATCTGT
>CAZKUH010000118.1:0-6816 GCA_964555895.1 uncultured Enterobacterales bacterium | reverse complement strand
CCTCAGCGACATCGAAAGGTGCCCGATTGGTTTCCGCCACCGCAGAAATCCAGTACACCACCATTAAAGGAAGCAACGGCAGCCAGTTCCAGGTCAAAAAACTGCCACTTTGACCTTCAACAATATCGGTGAGATTCAGGCTATGGCTGACTAAAATCACACCCACCAAGGCGAAACCCATGGCTATTTCGTAGGAAACAATCTGCGCCGCCGAACGCATTGCGCCTAAAAATGCATATTTGGAATTTGAAGCCCAACCCGCGATAACAACACCATAAACGCCGATAGAGGTCATAGCGAGCAGAAACATCAAGCCAATATTCAAATCAGCCAAAACGATACCGGCATCAAAAGGTATCACCGCCCACGCTACCATCGAAGGTGCAATAAAAATCATGGGACCGATGATAAACAATTTTTTGGAGGCTTGGGCCGGAAAGACAATTTCCTTGAACATCAATTTTACTGCATCCGCAATGGGTTGCATCCAACCCCGCCAACCGACGCGATTAGGACCAATCCTGAGTTGCATATAAGCAACCAGTTTCCGTTCAGCGTAGGTGGTGTATGCAACCACCAAAAAGACCGGGATCAAAATGAAAACAATGCCGCCTAATATCTGTGCGATGGGCCACCATTGTTGCCAGTAGATAAGGTCTTGCAAAAAATCCCACATGTTTTTAGCCTTTATTTTCTATAGGAATTAGATTGGTCGCTCGCGCATCAACCGTTTGTTGAAGAGAGACTGCTCGACGAACCACCGAATCAACAGCATAAATCCCCACTTCTTTTACATTATCACAACTTGATTTCAACGACTCTGGAAGCATGATTTCACTGTTTATTTTTTTCCCTGCGATTCTGGTTTCCATTTCACTCAACACCGCAGCTGATGATTCAAATTCATAGCCTTCAAACTGCATGAAATTGCCGAGTACTCGAAGTATTTTCCAGGCTGGCCGTGCCTCACCGACGGGTGCGACTGCACCAGTGAAGGACTGATGCTTACCGTTGAGGTTGACATAAGATCCTGAAGTTTCTGAAAATGCCGCCATGGGGAGTAACACCTCAGCGTAATCCAACACTTCGCCGTCTGCAAAAGGGGTAATGGAGACCACAAATTCCGCTGCTTGCAGAGCTTTTAAGGCGGTTTCACTCGCCGTAATATCAGCCGATTCTACATTCAGTAACAGATAGGCATTGAGGTTGGCCTGCAACATCTGGCTGATATTTTTACCCTTTGCTTCACCCTCATCGGGTCTTCTGTGAGGCACTGTACCCGCTAAACAGGCACCCGCACTGTTGGCACCAGAGGAGATAACGCCAAAACTTGAAGTGGTCACTTCTGCCAGTTTTTTTGCTAAGGCTCGAATGGTAGCAAAATCATCATGTGACTGGGCTACGGCACCTAAAATAATGGCCGTTTCAGTACCGTCAGTGAGTAGCTTGGCTATTTTTTTATGCGCTTCAGTGACCGCTACCTCAGTCATTAATTTTTGCCACTCGCCATCAAGATTTTTAGTGGCTGCTTTTAATATAGCGGCAAGCTCCATGGCGAAATTATTCGCTGCGGTAATTTGCTTCACTGCCAACTTGAAATTAAACTCATAATCCTTTTGATTGAGAACGCATACCTTGCCGGTAAAAGTAGATTTTCTTAATCTAATCGCCGCTAACGGTAGCTCCTTCCTCAGGTTTGAACCAACCAGTAATGATGCATCGAGGGTTTCTAACGAAGCGATCTCACGACCCAGCTCTGGATAAAGTGGGTCGTTGTGACTGTCAGAAAAATCAACCTGACGCAAACGGTGATCGATATTATTACTGCCAAGGTTGCGTATTAATTTTTGTAATAAGTAGTGTTCTTCGGTGGTCGCATTGGGAGAAGCTAATGCCCCCAGACTTTCAGCGCCATCTTTCTCCAGTACCTTATTAAAACCATCTACCACCCGGGTCAAAGCAGTTTGCCAATCTACCGCTTGCCATAAACCCTTTACTTTTACCATTGGTGTTTTCAAACGATTTTCTGAATTCAATGCTTCATAGGAATAACGATCTCTATCAGCGATCCAAACTTCATTCACCGCTTCATTTTCACGTGGAACCACACGAATAACTTTGCCGCGTCGATGGTGGATCTCGATATTGGAACCAAGACAATCGTGAGCAGCGATGGAATGTGTACCTTCGAGTTCCCAGGCGCGATAAGTATACCTGGAAGGCTTGGCGGTAAGTGCGCCCACCGGACATAGATCAATAATATTACCAGAAACTTCGGAGTTGACACTTTTGGCAATAAAAGTACCTATTTCGGCGGTTTCTCCACGCCCTAGCATACCCATTTCACGAATACCGGCGATTTCCATACCAAACCGTACACAACGGGTACAATGAATACAGCGCGTCATTTCAGTTTCAATTAACGGCCCGATATCTTTATCCAGAACAACGCGTTTGCTTTCTTGGTAAACTGAACAGTCGCCACCAAAACCAACCGCTATATCCTGCAGTTCACATTCACCCCCCTGATCACAGACCGGGCAGTCCAAAGGATGATTGATGAGCAAAAATTCCATTACCGCTTGCTGCGCCTCGCGTGCGCTGTCAGAACTGGTCTGAACCACCATCCCTTCTGCCACAGGTGTTGCGCAGGCCGGAACCGCTTTAGGAAGATTGGAAACTTCTACCAGGCACATGCGACAATTTGCCGCTACCGACAATTTTTTGTGGTAACAAAACCTTGGAATATAGACATTGTTAGCATCGGCCACTTCGATAATCATCGAACCCGCTTCTGCTGTTAGTTTCTTGCCATCAATTTCGATGTTGACCATCGTGTTTCCCATTTAAAAATTTAACAAAATGTATCTTAACCATGCCTTAATGCTGGCCCGGTCTGACTATTTAGCCACAAATTCCTTCACTCACCATTGAACGCCCATGCTCAATATAATATTCAAATTCGTGCCGATAAAATTTCAACATACCCTGAACCGGCATTGCCGCCGCATCACCCAAGGCGCAGATGGTACGACCTCGAATATTTTGTGCCACTCGATCAAGTTGGTCGAGGTCTTCAATGTGTCCCTGGCCATGCACAATTCGATGCATAATTCGGGACAACCAACCGGTGCCTTCACGGCAAGGTGTACACTGTCCACAAGATTCTTCAAAATAAAATTCAGATAATCTGGCCAGTGCTTTGACCATACAGGTGGTTTCATCCATAACAATGACTGAACCAGCTCCCAGCATGGAGCCGGCTTTACCGATAGCATCATAATCCATGGTCAGACCCATCATAATTTCAGCGGTGAGTACCGGCGTAGACGAACCACCCGGGATCACTGCCTTGAGTTTTCGCCCCTTCCACATGCCCCCGGCCATTTCTAACAGGTCTTTAAAGGGTGTGCCTAAGCGAATCTCGAAATTACCTGGTTTTGCCACATGCCCTGAAACCGAGAATATTTTGGTGCCGCCATTATTGGGTATGCCCTGCTCAGCAAACCATTCTCCACCTTTTTCCAGTATCACCGGCACGGAAGCAAAACTTTCAGTATTATTGATGGTAGTGGGTTTGCCATAGAGTCCATAGTTAGCAGGAAAAGGCGGTTTGAACCTCGGCTGACCTTTTTTACCTTCCAGAGATTCGATTAGAGCGGTTTCTTCACCACAGATATAAGCACCCGCGCCGTAATGGGTATGCAGATCAAAATCTACTCCACTACCAGCAATATTTTTTCCTAACAAACCAGCGTCATAGGCTTCTTTTAAAGCTTTTTCAAAACAATCGATGGGTTCATAAAATTCACCACGGATATAATTATAACCAACCGTTGCCCCCATAACGTAAGCGCCAATTGCCATACCTTCAATCACCTGATGCGGGTTATAACGCAAGATATCACGATCTTTGCAGGTACCGGGTTCTCCTTCATCGGAATTACACAACACGTATTTCTGCATATCCGCATTGCGTGGCATAAAACTCCATTTTAATCCTGTTGGAAAGCCAGCGCCCCCACGACCTCGGAGCGAAGAGGCCTTCAAAATGGCAATGATGTCTTCCGCTGGTGTCTGCTCTTTGAGAATTCGACGCCATACTGAATAGCCACCTACACTTTCATAGGTCTTCATAGAGGCTGGATCTTCAAGATTCAATGTTCGGAAACAAACTGGTTCGCTCATACACTTTTATCCGCTTAATCGTTCTTATATTTTCAAACCTAAAGTTAAATTTTTGGGCTTGGTTGGAATCGTTATTTCTTAAGTTACTCTGCTAGCTGGCAGGTTGCGCCAACTGATCAATAATTTTATCAATCTTCTCTGCATCCAGATTCTCATGGTAAACGTGGTCAACTTCAAACATCGGTGCTCCGGCACAGGCACCCAGACATTCAACCGCACGAATGGTGAAGCGTTTATCTGTTGTGGTTTCACCCGGTTCGATACCCAGTTTATCTTTCAAATGCGCCAACACTTCATGACTTCCCCTTAAAGAGCAAGAGATATTGGTGCAAACATTGATAACATGCTCTCCTACAGCTTCCAGGTTATACATCGAATAGAAAGTAGCCACTTCATAGGCTGCCATATGCGGAATACCAATATAATCGGCCACCGCATCCATCAATTCTGTGGTTAAGTGGTTATTATTTTCGAGTTGTGCCAGCATTAAACCGCCCATCACCGCAGAGCGTTTGCCTTTTTTGGGATATTTAGCCAGCCAGCCATCCATTTCAGCGATGCCCTCAGCACTGATAAGTTGAGGTAAGGTTTTTCGTTGTTGTTCGGTCATTAGCGATCAATCTCCCCAAAAACGATATCCATGGTTCCGATCAACGCCACCACATCAGATAACATGTGCCCCTTGGCCATTTCATCCATGGCACTTAAATGGGAAAAACCGGGTGCTCTCACCTTTAATCGATAAGGTTTGTTGGCGCCGTCTGATGCGATATAAACACCAAATTCCCCTTTGGGATGCTCCACGGCGGCATAAGCCTCGCCTTCCGGTACCGAATAACCTTCGGTGAATAATTTAAAATGGTGGATCAAAGATTCCATATCCCCTTTCATCTTTTCCCGAGAAGGCGGTGTGACCTTATGATCTTCGGCGATAACCGGTCCTTTATTTATTCTCAACCAATTAATACATTGCTGGATAATCTTTTTGGATTGACGCATTTCTTCCATTCTGACCAGATAGCGATCATAAGTATCGCCATTTCTACCAATGGGGATATCAAAATCAACTTTATGATAAACCTCATACGGTTGTTTTTTTCTTAAATCCCAAGCCACACCCGACCCCCGCAACATGGGTCCGGTAAAGCCAAGTTCCAAAGCCCGTTCTGGCGAAACTACGCCAATACCGACCGTTCGCTGCTTCCAGATACGATTGTCGGTGAGCAACGTTTCAATATCGTCAACATGGGTATCAAATTTATCACAAAAATCTTCCAGAAAATCGAGCAGAGAACCTTGTCGATTTTCGTTCATTGCTTTCACTTCTTCTGCATTATGCCATTTTGACGGTTCATGCAGTGGCATGGATTCCGGCAGGTCACGATAAACACCACCCGGACGATAGTATGCGGCGTGCATTCTGGCACCAGAAACGGCCTCGTAAGCATCCATTAACGGTTCACGATCGCGGAAAGCGTACAGCAGCACGGTCATGGCACCTAAATCAAGGCCATGCGCACCAATCCACATACAATGATTGAGTATGCGAGTAATTTCATCGAACATCACCCGAATGTATTGCGCTCTTTCGGGTACTTTGATCCCCAATAATTTTTCAATCGCCAAAACATAACCATGTTCATTTGACATCATGGAAACATAATCGAGGCGATCCATGTACGGGATACTTTGATTATAAGGTTTACTCTCAGCAAGTTTTTCTGTTGCCCGGTGCAACAAACCAACATGTGGATCGGCACCGGTAATGGTCTCACCATCGAGCTCTAAAATAAGCCTTAAAACACCATGCGCAGCAGGATGTTGAGGCCCAAAATTTAATTTATAATTTTTAATGTCAGCCATGAATATTAACCTTCTTCAGCTGCAATAGAGGATGCCAGAGTTCTGGCGTCATCACGGATAACTTTTGGTACCAGTATCCTTGGTTGAATTGAAACTTCTTCATAAACACATCGATGCTCGGTGGCATCATAGCGTAATTCTACATTACCAATAAGGGGGAAATCCTTGCGAAACGGATGACCGACAAAGCCATAATCGGTGAGTATACGACGGAGATCCGGATGTCCTTCAAAGGTGATACCAAACAGATCAAAGGCTTCTCGTTCAAACCAGTTTGCGGAAGGCCAAAGCGGGGTGATACTCGGTACGACAGGAAACTCGTCGTCATCGGCAAATACCCTGAGACGAATTCGATGATTCAAAGTCACTGAGAGAAAATGTACTACCGCAGCAAAACGTGGTTTGTCCCAACTTCGAATTCGTTCCGCATCTGTTTCTACTGCTCGCTCAAAACCGGTCGAAGTGGCATCATGGGTTTCCCAGTCTGCTTCACCATAAGTCAGATAATCGATACCGCAAAGATCGATCATTTCCTCAAAAGAAAAAGACTCAAAATCTTTTAGATCCTTACACACTTCAAGGTAATTTTCTGCGCTCACCTCAAGGGTGATTTCGTCATGAGCCAGTGAGCAACTCATTAACCTGTCCTTAAAAAATTCGTCAATTTCGGTATAAAGCTGCGCTATTTTCATGCAGCTGCTCCTTCATCAACCAAGATTTTTTTGCGGGCGATGGTATTGGTATTTGAAATTTTGTTTTTTAATT
>CAZKUH010000117.1:0-6819 GCA_964555895.1 uncultured Enterobacterales bacterium | reverse complement strand
TGCCCAGGACGCCCTTCAAGGCGGTGACTTTGGCTGGCGTTCTATTACCGAGCTACCTTCATTGTTTACTGGCCCGGTAGCCAACTTAAAAATAGGCGATGTTACCGAACCCTTACGCAGTGCGAGTGGCCTGCATATTCTGAAGCTTTTTGATAAAAAAGGCGTTGAAGAACAAAAACTGGTACAACAAGTCAAAGCACGTCATATTTTGATAAAAACCTCCAAAATCATCTCTGAAGATCAAGCAAGAGAATTACTCAATAAACTCTACAAGGAAATTAAGGACGGCAAAGATTTTGCCACACTCGCCAAGAAATATTCTGAAGATTTAGGTTCTGGTAGCCGAGGTGGCAATCTTGATTGGGCCGACCCCAACATTTATGTGCCAAAATTTCGCGAGAAACTTGAGGTTTTAAAAAAGGGCGAATTAAGCAAACCTTTTCGATCGCAATTTGGTTGGCATATCCTGCAACTCATCGACCGCCGAATCTCGGATGAAACCGATAAGGCTAAAAGAGATAAAGCCAAACGCCTGTTGTTTACGCGCAAGTTTGATGAAGAAGTGAATACCTGGTTAAGAGAAATTCGCGCCGAAGCCTATGTTAAAATCCTCAACCAAGACCAATAGCGGCGACCCACTGCGATGACTGTAGCCATCGCCATCACCACAGGAGAACCAGCGGGCATTGGGCCTGAAATTGCCATACGCTTGGCACAACGCGAATGGCCGGCCAAACTTATCTTTTTAGCCAGTCCCGAATTGTTACTCAGCCGAGCAAAATTGCTGGGGTTAAGTATCGAGATTCAGCTCGTGAGATCCACCTCGGATATCCCTCCACATCAAGCGGGCAAGATGATTGTTCTAGCACTTGAATTAGCCACAAAATGCCAGCCTGGCGTACTGGACAAAAGAAACAGCCCTTATGTGCTTGAGCAATTAAAACGCGCCAACGACTTATGTTTGCAGGGATCGACCGCAGCTGTGGTTACTGCGCCGGTGCACAAAGGAATAATCAATGATGCGGGAATTAAATTTAGCGGGCATACCGAATACTTTGCGGTAAACAGCCAGAGTAAACAAGTTGTGATGCTCTTGGCGACGGCGGGTTTACGGGTAGCTTTAGCCACCACTCACCTCCCGCTGAAGAAGGTCCCACAGGCCATAACCAAACAGCTGTTGACACAAATAATTCAGGTGATTCATGCAGAGTTGATAGCAAAATTCCAGCTGCAAAAACCCAAAATTACTGTGCTAGGATTAAACCCTCATGCGGGTGAAAACGGTTATCTCGGCCACGAAGAAATCGAGGTTATTGCGCCTGTAATCCACACCTTACAAAAAGAAGGTTTGGATATTCTCGGGCCGGTATCCGCCGATACCGCCTTTGGCAGTGAAAAAAATCCTGCATCTGCTGATGTCATCCTGGCCATGTATCATGACCAGGGTTTACCCGTATTAAAATATCGAGGTTTTGGCAAGGCTGCAAATATTACCTTAGGCCTGCCTTATATCCGTACCTCTGTCGATCATGGAACAGCTCTTGATCTTGCCGCCACGGGTAAGGCAAGCATGGAAAGCTTTGGTTATGCTTTGACGGAAGCTATTAATATGTCTCAGCGAACAACCCAACACCCAAACTAATCAATGCGAGTCGTTTTGTGGTAATCAAGACGAATTTGTGCAGTAATAACGCGCTATTGGAAACAAAATTAACGCGGACAACCGCAATAACACTTGAATGGCGGTTTTCTTTATCCCGTATATGGAGGTTAATCCATCATGAGCAAGAAAGTTCAAGGGCATCAGGCAAGAAAACGTTTTGGGCAAAATTTTCTACATGATCCGCAGATTATTCGTCGAATCATTCGTTCAATAAATCCACTTGCAAGTGAAAATCTGGTTGAGATTGGTCCGGGGTTAGGTGCGATTACCACACAAATTTTAAAACTTACCGGCAAAATTCAGGTGGTAGAATTGGATCGGGATATTATTCCAAAGCTAAAAATTCAATGTGTTAATTTGGGTGAATTAATTATCCACCAAGCTGATGCATTAAAATTTGATTTTGCTTCGCTAGGCACAAATGATCAAGCCAATCTAAGAGTCATTGGAAACCTGCCGTACAATATTTCAACACCCTTATTATTTCATCTTTTCCATGATATTACTCGAATCAAAGATATGCACTTTATGCTGCAAAAAGAAGTTGTACAGCGGATGTCAGCCTCCCCGGGTAATAAACAGTGGGGGCGATTAAGTATTATGGTGCAATATTTTTGTGCCGTCGAAATGTTATTTGAAGTGGATCCAGCAGCTTTTAGACCACAACCAAAAGTTGACTCTGCGATTGTGCGTTTAGTCCCCCACAAAGTTAAACCCCAACTTGCTGATAACTTTTCAATTTTTGAGCACATCGTCATCAGTGCTTTCAACCAACGGCGTAAAACGCTCAGAAATGCTTTAAAAAAATGGCTTTCCGCAGAAGATTTGCAACAACTAGACATTAATAGCGTCTTAAGGCCGGAGCAGTTAACCCTTGCTGAATTTGTTAAAATTGCGAATTTTATCCACTCAAATCAAAATCAAAAAAATTTACTAGTTCACTAAAAGCTGCAATCTCAGAACAATTTGGAAAATAACCGGCTATTTCGGGCTTTCCTGTGATTGAATTTATTTTACTGCTGGCCAATTTGGTCTATATTCAAGGTATTACTTTCTTAAATCAATGAAATTAACGACATGAGCAAAAATGTCATCATTTGTGACGACTCAAGCTTTGCCAGAAAGCAAATGGCAAGAGCGCTTCGTGATCATCTAGATGTCGAAATTGAATTTGCTCATCATGGCGCTGAGGCAATGGAACTACTCAATTCCGGCTTTGGTGATATTCTTTTCCTGGATCTCAATATGCCGGTTATGGATGGTTACGATACCCTCGAAGCCATTGACCGAGGCGACTACGATGTTTCTACCATTGTCGTTTCCGGTGACATTCAGCCAGAAGCACGTGCTCGCGTACAAGCTTTAGGGGCGATTGATTTTATAAAAAAACCCATTGATAAAAATGCACTTACTGCAATTTTGCTTGATTTGGATCTAGTTGATGCGCAACTTTCCACCACCCCACAACAAAATAACCAGCCCTCAAAAAAGCTATCTGCTCCGACATCAGCTGCAGCCAAACCCGCTGTCAAGACAACCGCACTCAACAAGCAATCATTGATTGATACTTATCAGGAAGTTGCCAATGTCGCCATGGGCCAGGCAGCCGACCTGCTTGCCCGATTGCTCGATGTTTTTGTCATCTTGCCCATCCCGAAAGTGAATGAGCTGGAATACAGTGAACTGCAGATGTTACTCTCTGATACCGCTCGAGATGAAAATGTCTCGGTCATTTGCCAAGGTTTTATTGGTTTTGGTATCGCCGGAGAAGCCCTGTTGCTTTTCAATGACTCCAGTGTTGACGATATCGCACAACTGATGCGTTATGACAGCAAATCCGGCGAAACTTTCGAGTTAGAATTACTGATGGATATTTCCAGCATCCTCATTGGCGCTTGTCTCAATGGTATCGCCCATCAGCTGGACATTCAATTTAGTCAAGGACATCCCATGGTTTTAGGTCAACACGTCAACGTCAATGATCTACTCAAATCAGAACGAAAACCCTGGAATAAAACACTCGCTATTGAAATTAATTATGCCATCGAAGGTCGTAATATCAATTGTGATTTATTGCTGTTGTTTACTGAAGATTCTCTGCCGAATCTGGCCAACAGAGCCAGTTATCTCATGGAGTCATAATGGCCGATTCAATCCAACAATTTAAAGAATTTCACTGGATGATGGATTTATTACAGACCATCGATGTCGGTCTCATCGTCATCGACAGGAACCTTGAAATTAATGTCTGGAACAGTTTTATGGAGAACCACAGTGGCATCAAGCCCAAAGACGTTAAAGGCAAAAATCTACTGACACTTTTCCCTGAAATTAACAAAACCTGGTTTAACAACAAGCTGGAATCAGTGTTTTTGCTCAAAAACCGCGCCTTCTCTTCCTGGGAGCAAAGACCTTTTTTAATCAAATTCAAGAATTACCGTCCCATTACCGGAACGGCTGATTTTATGTATCAAAACATTACCATCAATCCTTTGCTCTCATCTAAGGGAGAAGTAGAGCAACTCAGTATTGTGGTTTATGACGTCACCGATGTTGCCGTAAAAAAACTAGAACTCAATACCGCAAATAAAGAACTGCAACAACTCAGCCGTACCGACAGTTTAACCCAATTGTATAATCGCGGTTTTTGGGAAAAAAATCTGCTGGACGAATTTACCCGCTTTCAGCGCTACCAGCAAGCTACGAGCCTTGTCATGTTTGATATCGATCATTTTAAACGGGTCAATGATACTTACGGACATCCTGCTGGGGATGAAGCATTAAGACAAACATCACAGGTTTTACAACAGTCTGTTCGTTCCACAGATGTTGCCGGCCGATATGGAGGGGAGGAATTTTCAATCATTTTGCCGGAAACAGACGTCAAAGCCGCTCATATCTTCTGTGAGCGTCTGCGTCGATCAATAGAATCTTTAAACATTACCCACGATGGCCACACATTTTCCTTCACCGCCAGTATTGGTATTGCAGCACTCCATGCCAACACCCTAACCGCACAGCAATGGCTTGAAAATTCAGATAAAGCATTATTCCTCTCTAAAGAGAATGGACGAAACCAAACCACTATTTATCAAGATTAATTTTATGCCACAGCAGCATAAAATTATTGGCAGGCATCTCAATGGCTTCAGTAAATTCTAAACCCACCCTCTTTGCTAAACTTTTCAGCGACGCCAGATCCCGCAGCCCCATATGATCGCCTTGGGATTTTAACCATTGATCAAATCTTTGGTTAGAAGCCGAGGTATATTTACCCTGTTTATTGAAGGGTCCATATTGCATGAATATCCCGCCTGTTCGCAACACCGTAGCAACGACATTAAACATCATAACGACTTCCGACCAGCTCATAATATGGGCCGTATTAGCCGAAAAAACACTATCAAATTGCGTTTCAGGCCAATCGTCTTCACATGCAACATCCAACAATATGGGTAATTGCAGGTTTTTTAACGAAACACTCTCGTGCCAGTCCTGGATCCCGCGATGGTTTTCCAATCTGTCAGAGGTCTGCCACTGCACATGTGGCAAATATTTTGCAAAATAAACACTATGCTGACCAGTACCAGAACCAATCTCCAGCAATGTTTGTGGTTTTTTTAGAAAAACTTGTAACAGGTTGAGGATCGGTTTTTTATTGTTCTCGCAAGCCTGTGAAAAAGGTTTTTGCTGCATTAGAATATCCCGGCTTTATTTATATTTTCATAACATAGCAACTTTTCATAGGTAGGTACTTAAGGACAAATTGTATGTCATCTCAACCGTAGTGGAGAGATCTTGCTCCGGTAGCACTGTTACAGCTGGAAGTTTCCTCCACTTCGGTCGGTATGACAACTCCTTTTTGTGTTGTTATTTTCCATTAAGTACCTACCTATGACCAGCTTTTAGCTGTTTTTATTCTATTATTATTTTAGCCGTACACTATATTTAACCCCTGCTCGGGATCAGAGAATCCGAAACATCGAAATAATAGTCGGTTTATTTCAGCTATAATGCAGTAACAGCTTGTTTCCAAAGCCATGAAACTAACCCATCAACAGACAAAGGTAAGTCATTTTGTGGTTATCAAGGTAATTTTACGCAGTTCTTACACCTTGAATAGCTAGCTACTGGAAGCAAAATTAACCATAAGAACCGCGAACATACTGACGTTGACGGTTTTTCTTATCCCGTTGTTGAGGTTATTTAGATATTATCCATGGTCGAACTGAACTTTATCGATGCCATTTTTTTACTGAGTACTGGCGCACTGGTCGGTCTGCTCGCAGGGCTGCTTGGTGTGGGCGGCGGTCTTATCGTGGTGCCTATTTTATTGTATCTATTACCCCACTTTGGCATCAATCATGAGTTAACCACACATATGGCTATCGCGACATCGTTAGCGACCATTGTTTTCACATCATTTGCCTCGATTAAAGCGCATAATCGACATGGCACCATAATCTGGCAAGTTTTTTGGTCAATGACACCCGGTGTAATCATTGGCGGTTTATTGGGCTCCTATGCGACAAAATATATCCCTTCAGATAATCTCAAATTGCTTTTTGGTATTTTTGCCCTGTTAATAGCCTCCCAAATGATTTTTAAATTTCGTCCCACACCCAATATGAGAGAGCCAGGAAAAATTCGTTTGGCCATGTCTGGTGCGGTAATTGGCACACTCTCAACGCTTGTAGGCATTGGGGGGGGCTCTCTGACCGTACCTTATCTCTCTTTCTGGAACACTAAAATGGCCAAAGCTGTTGGCACTTCTTCTGCTATAGGTCTCCCACTTTCACTTTCAGGCACTGCGGGGTTTATTATCACCGGCTGGAATATTACTGATAAACCGGCTTATTCCCTTGGCTTTATCTTCCTCCCGGCTTTCTTTGGTATCGTGCTGGTTTCCAGTTTTACCGCACAAATTGGCGCCCGTTTGGCACAAAAACTTTCGAGTAAAATACTTTCCCGAATTTTTGCTCTTTTTCTTATCATTGTGGGTGTCGATATCATTATTAATAATTATTAGCGTTTGGCTATTTCCACAAGAACCTTCTACAAACCCAACCGATTCTTCAATTCGTACAAAGAGGTGCTGCTTTATTAGCTTAAAATTCTGCTGCCCTTGTGGTGTTTCGACTGTTCCTATCCAGCGC
>CAZKUH010000116.1:0-6826 GCA_964555895.1 uncultured Enterobacterales bacterium | reverse complement strand
GATGAATATTTCGCTCATTTCTCGGTACCATGGTGACAAAAATTTCGCCTTTATTGACCTGCCCCAAATCACCCGTGCCGATGGTGCTGAACAAGCCACTAATTTCTGCGTGTTTACTGAGAATTTTCTCCGTTAACTGGAGTCGATCCCGGGTATACTCAATACTTGATCCTAATGGCGTTTTGATGGAAACGATAAAACGTGACTGATCCTCATCCGGCATAAAACCTTTGCCTAATTGCCCCATAAACCAGCCACTGGAATAAACCACCAATGCCGCGATGATCAAGATCAGGCCACGATGGTTAAGCGTAAATTGCAGTGCGCTTTTATAACCATTTTCTGTTGCAATAAACACATTTTCCAGCGCCTGGTAAATTTTTCCATGCTGCTTCCTGACCCGTAAATATCTGGCACATAAAACCGGAGTCAGGGTGACTGACACAAACAATGAAATCAGTACACCAAAAACGACGACTACCGCAAACGCCCCCAGAAAACGTCCAATGATCCCGTCCATAAATACCACCGCACCAAATAAAGAAACTAATGTCAGTGTGGCTGCAAGGATAGAAAACATCACTTGATTGGTGCCTGAAATTGAAACCTCTGCCGCATCTCTTTCCGGTGATTTTTCCATCATCCTGAAGATGTTTTCCAACACCACAATAGCGTCATCCACCACCACCCCAATAAGTAGCAGCAAACCCAATAACGTCATGGTATTAAAGGTATAGCCGGCAAAATAAATAGCAGCTATCGCACCCAATAGAGAAACCGGGATCGCCGTCGCCACGATCAAGGTGGAACGGATACTTTTGAGGAACAAAAAAACCACCAGTGCAGCCAGAATTGTGCCCTCAATAAGATGCTCTTTTAAACCTTCTACAATTTTCAGGATACGATCAGCATCATCAACTACAATATCGAGTGTCATACCGGGTGGCAGCTGTGGAATTATCTCGGTTTCTAGTCGTTTTTTTACCTCATCAATAATAGCCACGGTATTGGTACCACTTATTTTTACCACTCCGAGACCCACTGTCGGCACAGAGTTATAACTGGCAAACCGTCTAAAATCAGCCAAACCATCGTAAACTTTCGCGATATCAGACAGATGAACACTGAGGTTATTGCGATGGCTGACAATCATGCCTTTTAAAGCATCCAGATCATGATATTCGACATCGAGTTTTAATTGCTGTTCGATGGTTCCTTGCTCAATAAATCCACCGGGTAATTTAATATGTTCACGTTTGAAAGCATTGATAACATCATTCAAACTCACATCAAGACCGGTCATTTGATCCAGATTTAAATCAACTCGAATCGTTCGTTCACGTTCCCCAGCAATTAATATATTCCCCACACCGGCAACGGTTTCAATACGTTTTTTTATGGTGTTTTTGGCATATAAATTTAGCTGCTGTAAAGTTCTGTTACCTTGAAGAGCCAACCACATAATAGGTTGCCCGCCAAATTCAACTTTTTTAACCACTGGCGTTTGTGCGTCGGTAGGAAGTTGCCTTAAAACCTCGTTGATTTTTGCCTGAACTTCATTAAACGCGGCATTAATATCTCGTGATAGTTCAAATTTAATCACCACCACCGAGATACCGGGCAAAGATTGTGAATTAACTGAATCAATACCCGATACACTGTTAACCGCCGATTCAATAATGTTGGTCACAGAAGCATCAATGATGGTCGGATCGGCTCCCGGCAAAATCGTCGATACTGACAGCATGGGAAAATCAATCTGGGGCAATCTATCCACGCCAATACGGTTGTAACTTATCACCCCAAAGAGGATGAGAACCAGACTCAGCATGTAAGTCATTACATGTCGTTTTACCGAAAAGGAAGGCAGGCTCATTGCTGCTTCACCCTGACTTTTACCGCTACATTTTTCGATAGAAATGGTGCGCCATCAAGCGCTATAATGTCACCTTCAGCCAAACCTTCGACAATTTCAACACGTCCATCTTGTCGGAGTCCCGTCACCACACGTTGCTCTACTGCTTTGCCCTTTAATATTTTATATATTACTGTACCAGCAGGACGCATGACTAACGCTCTCACTGGAACCGTTAGCGCATTTTTATGTACTGCGACCAACACCTTAGCGACAATATTTAAACCCGGTTTCCACAACAGACTATTGTTAAATTCAATCAAAGCATGTAAAGCCCGATTACCCTTCTCCAACATAGGTCTTAAAGATTTCAGTCGCCCCTCAACCGACCTGCCATCATGTATAAGCGTGACTTTTGCTCCCACATCAAGACCGTGAATCAAAGTCTCTGGCAAGTAAATTCTGGCATAAATATCTTGCAGTGAAACCACTTGATAAACTGGACTCCCCACTTTGACATAATCACCTACGGAAACAAATTTCTGTTGAATAACGCCGTCAAATGGACTCATTAATTTAACATGCACCAACTTGTATTCAACATCTTTCAATTGGGCCTCTACGACGATCAAATCAGCTGTGGATAGACTCAAAGCGGTTTCAGCATCATCAAGTCTATTTTGAGAAACCACATTTTCTCTTTTTAACTTTTTGTTGCGTGCAACAATTTTTTCTTGATTATCAATGAGTGCTTTGATTCTTTGGATTTCAGCCGATGCCTTTTCTTTGGCAATCAGCAAAGGTTCTGGATCCTGTTCAGCTAATACCTGACCTTTACTCACGGATTCGCCCTCAAAAACTCTCATCGAAATAATTTTTCCGGCGACCTCGGCCGCTATTTTGGGTTTGTTGTTAGTTTCAACATCACCTTGTACCCTAGCAATTTGTTCTAAATCTTCTAAAGTTACCTTGACCGTTGTTATTGGAACAGCCGCCAGATCAACAGCTTCTTTAGCCTCAACTTTGCTCACTGGAGATAATGCCAATAGTACGAAAATAAAGGCAACGGGCCCAATAGATATTTTATTTGATATCTGCAACATATTTTTAACCTCGTATGCCGTACAAAAGTACTTTGAGTACGTGCTTTGATAAACTTTCCGTATCAATCGTCTGCTGCTGCGTACCAGGCAGGTACTGATAAAGTGGTTGAAGTTCAAAATGCTGACGAATCATACCGATGGCGGTTATAGCTAACATGCCGGGATCACAACAATCTGGGTATAATTCTTGAAAAAGTGAACGCGCCGTGACAAACAATTCGGCAAAGACCTCAGCACCTAAAATCTTTAACCTCTGCTCATCACCATCAAGCAGTTCTCTTTGTAGTAGATGACGAAAACAGTCATCTTCAGCCATCATTCGAGTCAATTGATTAATAAACTCTTCCAAGCGCTTCTCAGGTTCTTTGATGGTGGCAAGCGTTTGCAAAAGATTTTCTGTTTTATTGGCGAAAGTATGAGCGATCACAGCCAGATAGAGCTTTTGTTTATCATCAAAATGATTATAAAGTGCTGGTGCCTTTATGCCGACTGCACGGGCGATATCCCGCATAGACACACCGTCAAAGCCCTTACGGGCAAATAAAGGTATCGATTTTTCCAGTATCCTTAAATAACTGGCTGAATGTTGCTCAGTCACATTAATTAACGTTCGTTAACATAAAAAACAAGCATAATATTAACGGGCAATAGAGTCAATAAAATAAAGTTAAAAAAAGTGCTCTGTGTGGTTGTAATCAGCCCTGAATATTATTTTTAACAGGTAAATAGATAATAACTTCAGCGCTGGAACAATAGATGATTTTATCTGTCTACAGCTGAAGGCAAAACAATAATACAGAATAAATTCTGCTATTAAATCGAAGTTTTAAATAAAACAACAATGAACCATTTCAGAAGGATAAAAATGAAACTATCTCCAACAATTCTCTTGTTCACACTGTTATTTAGCGGTTCTATTCGGGCTAATCAACAACAAGCTATTGCGTTGTTTGATGCAGGAAAACTAGAGCTGGCTAAAGCACAATTTAAACAGATCCTTTCAAACACAGCAAAAAAACCCGTTACTTTACTGTACTTGGCAAAAATTGCCCTGAAACAAAACAACCTCGATCAAGCCGGCGCTCGGATTGGACAAGCAGAAAAATTAGCACCCAGGGTAGCAGAAATACAATATTTTTATGGTGTGATAAATGGTCAAATAGCCCAGAATGCAAGTATATTCACGGCCCTGGGTTACGCCAAAAAAACCAGAATCGGTTTTGCCAAAGCGGTACTACTGGGACCCATCAATATAAAATATCGCCAAGCTTTACTCAGTTATCATATTGCAGCCCCAAGTATTGCAGGCGGTGATAAAGATATTGCCCTAGAACAGGCAAAAGCTATTCAGGTACTTGATGCTAAAAAAGGGGTGGTTGCTTTATTTTCTGTTTATTCAGCCACTGATAATGAAAATGCCATTAATAAGCTCTATAAAAGCCTTTCAGATGAATTAAAAAATGACCCCGACATCCAGTTTTTGCAAGGTCTTTTCTACCAAAGTAAAAAACGTTTCCCCCAGGCAAATGAAATTTTTAAATTTGTGCTGGTAAAAGCGGCCGAGAATAAAAAATTCGATAATGCAAAATTCAGTGCTATTTACCAGCTGGGTCGCAATAGCGTTTTGAGCAAAAAAAATATTGCAGAAGGGATTGAATACCTCACTTTATTTATTGAAAAATCACCCTCAACAGGCAACCTTCCTTCCAAAGCATGGGCTAAATTCCGCCGGGCAAATTTATATGCACTGCAAGGTAAAACAAAAAAAGCGCGATTGCTTTACAAACAGCTTAAAAAACAAGCCGAAGATAAAAATTTACTTAAAGCCATAAACAAAGAACTCTAGCATAGTTTAGCAGTAAAATTTTCTCTCTAAGCTGAACCCTGGATAAGAAAAACCGCCAATCACTTTTGACGGTTCTCTTCATTAGGTCGAGAAAACGGCAGTGTTTAATTACTTCTTGGAGAGTTTTCTTTGTTTTTGGTTTTTTTGCTTCTGGCTGCGCGTCTTTCAACAAAGAAATCTGTTAACATTTTTGCACATTGCGACTCAAGCACGCCTCCCAGCCATTGTGGTTGGTGCTGATTTTTATTTGAATCCAGTAATCTATACCGGCTACAAACTGCACCAGCTTTGGTATCGTATGCGGCAAAAACCAGTCTTTTTATACGGGCATGAATCAAGGCACCCGCACACATACTGCAAGGCTCAAGTGTCACATACAAGGTGGTTTCGGGTAGCCGGTAGTTTTTTTGTCGTAGACTCGCCTCGCGAATGGCGATAATTTCAGCATGAGCACTCGCATCGTGTAACTGAATGGATGCATTCCAACCCTCTGCAATAATTTCATCATTTTTAACCAGTACTGCCCCGACCGGCACTTCGCCTGATCTGGCAGCCTGTTCGGCCAAAACCATGGCACATTGCATAAAATAATTATCCGGATGCTGATTCATCTCTTTTTATTTCGCTGGCGGTTATTCGTGGTGTTTATTCCCACTCAATAGTTGCAGGTGGCTTACCGGAGATATCATAAACTACCCGGCTAATACCATCTATTTCATTGATGATTCTATTGGATACTTTCCCCAGAAACTCATACGGTAAGTGCGCCCAGTGGGCCGTCATGAAGTCAACTGTTTCTACTGCTCTGAGTGAAACCACCCAATCGTACTTCCGTGCATCCCCCATCACGCCGACTGAACGTACCGGCAAAAAGACCGTGAAAGCCTGACTTACTTTCTGGTACAAATTAGCTGCATATAATTCTTCAATAAAAATGGCATCCGCTTTTCTCAATAGATCGGCATACTGTTTTTTCACTTCACCCAGTATCCTTACCCCTAATCCCGGTCCAGGGAAGGGATGACGATAAAGCATGTCATAGGGCAACCCCAGCTCCAAGCCTATTTTTCTCACTTCATCTTTAAATAATTCTGTTAAAGGCTCAACCAGTTTCAAGTGCATATCTTGCGGTAGTCCACCCACATTATGATGCGATTTGATTACATGTGCCTTACCGGATTTTGCACCTGCGGACTCGATAACATCGGGGTAAATTGTACCTTGAGCCAGGAATTTGGTGTTGCCTAGTTTTACAGATTCTTCCTGAAAAATATCGATAAAAGCTTTACCAATAATTTTACGCTTTTTCTCCGGATCAACCTCGCCCTTTAACGCCGCTAAAAATCTTTGTTCTGCCTCGATCCGGATAACTTTGATACCCAGATGTTCGGCAAACATCGCCATGACCTGATCACCTTCATCTAATCGAAGTAAACCATTATCAACAAACACACAAGTTAAGTTTTCTCCAATAGCCCGTTGCAGTAACACCGCTGTCACCGAAGAATCGACACCACCGGACAGACCCAGGATGACCTGGCTATCACCCACCTGTTTTTTTATTTTTATGATGGCATCATTAACGATATTATCAGCATTCCATAACGCTTCACAACCGCAGATATCATGCACAAAGCGTTGTAAAATGCGTTCTCCCTGTGTTGTGTGGGTCACTTCGGGGTGGAATTGTACACCATAAAATTGATGCTTTTCATCGGCCATCGCCGCAAAAGGCGCATTATCAGTTGCCGCGATGGCATTAAACGAATCCGGGATGGTATCTACCCTGTCCCCATGACTCATCCAAACATCAAGAACGGATTGCCCCTCGCGGTTAATGCTATCTTCGATCCCCTTTAATAATTTACTATGGCCTAATATCCTTACATTCGCATAACCAAATTCCTTATGCTCAGAAGTACTTACCTTACCACCGAGCTGAGCTGCCATAGTTTGCATACCATAACAAATCCCTAATACCGGTACGCCTAACTCGAACACCAGTTGACTCACTCTTGGCGT
>CAZKUH010000115.1:0-6828 GCA_964555895.1 uncultured Enterobacterales bacterium | reverse complement strand
ACACATCTTTAACTGTGGAGCCTCGGGCTGCGCCACCAGCACCCATAATTAAATAGTCTGGATCCTTCGTTTGAATGCTCTTGAAGTCGAAATTAATGGGGAACCGCCCGTTCCCATGAAATAGCGCAACAGATCAAAACCAAGATTTTCATGATATGAGATTCAGTTTATTTAAAATATCAATGAATAAGTTTGTCAATTTCTTTGAGGAAATAATTGAGGGCGTCAGAGAAGAAACGAATAGAGGGGTTAAGGTCATTTCACCGCGAAGTCCTGTGGAATTCAGCCGCTCTTTTCTTTCTGCGGTCTGTTTTAAATTATATACCCCTGTCACCTGAAAGCGGCATTTTCAGGTGGCACGGGTATAGTTCACGGTCAGCTTTTCGTAAACAGGCACTTCCCACTGATTGAACCGACCCTGAGGTGATAATGATAGAGTAGAAGAAGCAATAATTGGTGTTTTATTAATTCGGCTGTTCTTTTTTTAAAGGGCAGGTGTTGAGTCCCAGTATGGCGTAGAGGGGGCACCAACCAATCAAACCAGTGAGTAATGGAATGAGACCAATCCAACCCCAGAACGTTTGAGGTCCGAAAAAGACCAGCGCGATGAGCACCAGACCAGCAATAATACGTAATACGCGATCGAGAGTATTTTCATTCAGTTTCACGATTTTTCTCCTGTCAGCTTTAGCTACAGTATATCTAAGGTTGCAATATCTATAAAGAATAAATATGCTCTCTAGCGCCATTGATAGTCTGGCTTTAAATAGAAATGTCCTGAATGTTATGGCAAAATTTCAGTTGCTGATCAAGCTGAATTTATTGATGAGAATATAAAAAACCCTGCTTATTCTTGAAAAATCTGTATAAAAAGCTCCACTTTTGGATCTCTATCGGTGTATACTGGACGACCGACTTTTGTTTATGCGGTTATCACAACAGCATTTTGTTTGTCTCAAGTCATACGGTATTTTGCTCGAATTGAAGATTATTTTCGAAAACTCAGAGTTTTATTCACAAAGAACTCTAACAAAACTTTTATCCAGTCCGAGCAAGCATCTAGCTTATTAGTTAGAAATTTAGTTAGCAATAGTTAAGTAGTCCGGCAATAACAACGCCCAGAATCGAGAAATTTATGGTTTAAAAACGCTTGAAATTTTGACTTGCTCAGCATGACAACGGAGGCAGCATGAAAATTCGACAACCAGCAGTGGCTGGCATGTTTTATCCGCTTGACACACTTAAACTTCAACAGCAGATTGATAGAATGGTGTTGGAATCCGCCATTAAGACTCCAGATCCTGAGCTTCCTTTACATGATGTAAAAGCGCTTATTGTGCCTCATGCAGGTTATCAATATTCTGGAGTTGTCGCCGCGAGTGCTTATAGTCAACTCAGGGCGCATGCTCAAGATTATCGGCAAGTCGTTATATTGGGTCCATCGCATCATGTTCCTTTTGCCGGGTTGGCGTTACCTTCGAGTACACAATTTGAAACACCTCTGGGGAAGATCAACGTCAGTGCAACATTAATTCATAAAATTATGTCTCTTGGCACGGTGCAGTTTCTGGATGAAGCCCATGTCAGTGAACATTCAATTGAAGTGCAGTTACCATTTTTGCAATCATTGCTCACCGATTTTGAAATTTTGCCGTTGGTTGTGGGGATGTCAAATCCAGAGATGATTGCTGATATTTTGGAAAGATTGTGGGATTTACCCCAAATATTAATCGTTTTAAGTACAGATTTAAGCCATTTTCACAGCTATAAAGATGCGGTGATTTTGGATCAGGAAACCAGTAAAGCGATTATTGGCAAAACCTGGCAAATTACTGGCGAGCAGGCTTGTGGCAGCGAAATTTTGAATGGGTTTTTGTTATTTGCTTCCCGTAGAAATTTATCAATTGAAGAGTTAACTCTTGCCAATTCTGGTGATAGAGGTGGAGATAAGGAGAGAGTGGTAGGATATGGTGCATACAGAATTAGCTAAAGTGACACAACAGCAAGACAAACTATTGACATTAGCCAGACAAACCATTGTGCATGAACTGGATATGGGGCCAGCGCCCGATATTTTAGAGTTTCGTGATGATGAAGTGTTAAATCAATATGCTGCGTCTTTTATTACCTTGAAGTTGGATCAAAAGTTACGTGGTTGTATGGGAACAGTAGACGCCAAAGAGGCGCTTTATCTCGATGTGATGCATAATGCAATTTCAGCAGCATTTAAGGATCCCCGGTTTGCACAGCTCACTGTGGGTGAATTAGATCGCATCCATATCTCTATCTCCATTTTGAGCCATCCAGAAAGAATTTTAGTCGGTTCAGAGTCTGATCTTTCAACTTTATTGGAACCAGGCACTGACGGTCTGGTATTGCAGGAAGGTATTCGCCGAGCAACTTTTTTACCGACGGTTTGGGAGCAAATACCCAGCCCGGATATGTTTATTACCCAACTTAAACAAAAAGGCGGCTGGCCAGGCGATTATTGGTCTACAGCGATGCAAGTCAGTCGATATCGAACGGTCAACATTACCGAGTAACAGATTTTTGAATCTCTTGGTTTTTTTGCCACTTTTTCAGCATTGAGGTTAATGATTGGAAAACGTCTGTAACTCAGCCACCAATGACCGAAATCAATCATCATTTTTGGGTTTGAAGGAATAAAATGATATCATTCACACCTTGATTGATATCTGTTGTACAGTTTTATGCGCACATCTAAAAAAATACCCGTTCAGGTGGATACCGGCAGTAAATATCAAACTGAGCAAGGTTTTTCAGCCATCAGAAATGGTATACGACCCGCCAGAAAGGATGACTCACAAACCCCTGATCGTAAACCCGCCTGGTTGAAAGTTAAAATGCCAGATGGTAGCGGTTATCAAAAAGTAAAAAATATTGTACATAAAAATAAACTGAGTACAGTTTGTGAAGAGTCCATGTGTCCTAATATTGGCGAGTGTTGGAATCATGGGACGGCAACCATCATGATTATGGGTTCAGTATGTACGCGTGCCTGTCGATTTTGTTCAGTAGACACTGGCAATCCGAACGGCTGGCTAGATACAGAAGAAGCAACAAATGCTGCTGAAGCGGTGAAAGTGATGAAGTTAAAATACATCGTAATCACCTCGGTTGACCGAGATGATCTTGAGGATGGTGGAGCAAGACATTATGCTGATTGTGTCAAAGCCATTAAAAAAATTAATCCCGAAACGGCAGTAGAAACCTTGACGCCTGATTTTTCGGGTAATTTGCAACATGTTAATTATGTACTGGATTCAGGTATCGAAGTTTACGCACAAAATGTTGAAACAGTAAAACGATTAACCCACCCAGTCAGAGATCCCCGAGCGAGCTATGAAACCACCTTGGCAATTTTAAAACACGCCAAAAACTATCGTCCGGATATCTTAACCAAAACCAGTTTGATGTTGGGTTTGGGTGAATCTGATGAAGAAATTTATCAAACGATGGATGATTTAAGAGCAGCAAATGTCGACATTCTTACCCTTGGGCAATATTTACGACCCACCAAAAATCATTTGAAAGTTGTTCGTTATGTCAGGCCACAACAATTTGAGGATTATCGACTGGCTGGTTTAAAAAAAGGTTTTAAAGAGGTGGTTTCAGGCGCTTTTGTCAGATCAAGCTATCGGGCAGAAAGGGTTTTGGAACAAAATAACTGTGGTCTTTAAGGCCAGATATTATTTTTGGTTTTTTTTCCAGTTGTGAAGATTGTGCTCGGTAATACTTTTAAGAGAAGATTTATTTTTTTGTCCAGAAAGTGAGTTGACAGGGCTTTTTAACTTACCTTGATAGCTTAAAAATTCGCTGATACTATGTTCCATAAAACGACTCATTATTGCTTGAGTGGAGTCTCCATAACAGCGGATAATTTGCTCTAAAAATGAAATGGAAAACATGGGTGAGGTTGAATCTTCTGCTTCAACCAGAACTTGCAATAAAACCAAACGAGTGATATCTATATTAGTTTTGGCGTCAATTATTTTAAGTGGCGTGTAACTCAAAACCAAATTTTTGACTTCTTCCAGAGTAATGTAATGACTGGTGGTGGTATCATAAAGCCTTCTATTGGGGTATTTTTTTATTATTCTTTGATTATTCATCGATCCCTCCAGGCTACAGTAATATATGTTTAGTTATTTATAAGTCAAAAGTTATATTGTCGATTAATCTGGGTTTACCCAAATAAGCGGCGGAAAAAATGATTAATTTTTTGTCTTCAATTGTTGCTTTGAGCAAGTGCTCTCTTTCTCTTATTTCAAAATAATCAGGGATGAAGTGTAAAGAAGCCAGCTGGCTTAATGCCTGTTGTTCCAACTTGTTATAATCAAAATCCCCTGTGAGGATTTGTTTTTTTGTGTCCTGCATAATTTGATATATATTGGCTGCATTTATTTTTTCTTCGTCAGTTAACCTGTTGTTTCTTGAACTCATGGCAAGGCCAGACTCTTCGCGAATTGTAGGCAGTCCGATAATTTTAATATTTAAAACCAGATCAGTTGTCATTTTTCGAATAACGGCCAATTGTTGAAAATCTTTTCGTCCAAATACTGCGACATCGGGTTGCGTCAGTTGAAATAATTTATTCACAATGGTAGCGACACCACGAAAATGTCCGGGTCTATTTTTGCCACATAAAATATCTGAAATGAGTGGCACTTCGATATAAGTATGCTTCTTAACACCTTCAGGATAAATGATTTCATTAGATGGTAAAAAAACCGTATCAACATTTTTCTGCCGCAGTTTTTGTAAGTCTTGAGAAATTGTTCGTGGATAATTTTCCAGATCATCGGCATTATTAAATTGCAGTGGATTGACGAAAACACTAACAATAGTTTTATCAGCATGTTTATTAGCTTCATCAATAAGAGCGAGATGTCCACGATGTAAATTACCCATTGTTGGTACCAATGCTATGGATTTGCCAGTGGATTTTATTTCTTTGACACGTTGTTGAATTTTTTTTATGGATTCAGCTATTATCATTTTAGTTTTCATGCTAAAAAAATCACATCCGATAAATCAGGAAAAAGTGTGTTCTATTGCTGGAAAGGTGCCACTTTTCACTTCATCAATATAGGCTTTAATTGCCGCAGGGATGTCTGTTGCTTGTAGCATAAAGTTTTTTACAAATTTTGCTTTGAATCGAGGCGAGATCCCCAGCATATCATAGAGTACCAACACCTGAACATCCGTATCTTTGCCCGCTCCAATACCAATAACAGGTATAGTGACCGATTGACTGATTTCTGCCGCCAGAGCAGCGGGAACGCATTCCAGCACGAGCATTCGGATCCCGGCTTTCACCAATGCATCGACATCCTGCTTTATCTTACTGGCAGAGTCGTCATCTCGCCCTTGTACTTTATATCCCCCTAGTGCATCAACGGATTGAGGTGTTAAACCCAGATGACCACAAACGGGTACGCCGCGTTCGGTTAATTTGTGTATTGTTTCACAAAGCCAGGCACCACCTTCCAGTTTGACCATCTGACCACCCGCTTGCATCAGCTGTTTGGCATTGGTGAAGGTTTCTTCCGGGGTAGCATAACTCATGTATGGCAGATCGGCGATGAGAAAGGCTTGCCGGCTTGCCATTTCGTTACCGTTGGCTACCAGTTTCATATGATAAACCATATCATCCATGGTGACAGGAACGGTCGATTGCTTACCCTGGATCACCATCCCCAGAGAATCTCCGGTTAAAATAATATCGATGCCAGCCTCTGCGAGCTGGAAGGCAAAGGATGCATCATATGCAGTAAGACAGGTCATTTTTTCAGCGGACTGTTTCATTTTTTGTAAAGTAGAAAGTGTTGTTTTTGCCATTTTTTATCCTGAAATAAATACAAAAATTATAGTCAAGTCGTTGCTTGAAACATGGAACAACTATAAACCAACCGGGTTAAAATAGTGGCGGCCCGCCTGGGTGCTGAGTACCCGTTCCAGCAACTCATTATAATGCACCCCATTATTCATCAGATCAATAGCTGAGGTATTGACTATTAACAAAGGTGAAGCGTTGTAGTAATGGAAAAATTGCGTGTAAGCTGTCGCTATCTTCTGAAGATAATCGAATTGAATATTTTTTTCTTGCTTTCGACCACGCTTTTTAACCCTTTCAACCAGAATTTCGACGGGAGCCTGCAAGTAAATAACCAGATCGGGCGCAGGATGTTGAATGGTTAATTGTTGATAGACCTGGTCGTAAAGAGCAAACTCATCGTCACTCAAAGTGACTTGTGCAAATAAGCGGTCCTTGTCAATGAGGTAGTCAGAAATCATGTTGGGTGCAAAAAGATCCGGTTGTAAAATTTGTTGCATGTGTTTGTGACGTTGAAACAAAAAATACAGTTGCGTTGGCAGTGCTGCTTCGGTTGGATTTTCATAGAACTTTTCTAGGAATGGATTTGAACCTGCATCTTCTAATTCCAGACGGGCGGATAGCGTTAGCCCCATTTTTTTTGCCAGTGAAGATTTCCCCACACCAATAGGACCTTCGATAACAATGAATTTTTTTTCAGATAGATATTCGTTGTTGATGATTTTATTTTTCTGCATCATTTTAAGTTTGCTGCATTATTTTAAAAGGGTGTCGCAAATTTAATCAATACACCTGATCGGCAAAGAGGCAGTAAAATTTTTGCAGCAGAGCCATCGGGGAATCTTAATTCCGGGTTTATTTCAAGTAGAGTAGCAATGATAAAGTGTCTTTTGTTTATATCATAATGTGGCACAGTAAGCCGTTCATTATTATTAGAATGATCTCGATAGAGCTATGAATGAAGATCGATT
>CAZKUH010000114.1:0-6841 GCA_964555895.1 uncultured Enterobacterales bacterium | reverse complement strand
GGGATGACTGGGATCTAATTGATAGTAAAGCAAATAGCTGAATTAAGTGCAGAGGCATGTTATTTAATTGTTTTCAAAAAGGAATGATTATAGGTATAGTGTATGATGCCCATTAATTTATAAAAAAGCCTGTTTACAAATGTCATGATAGTAACCCTGTTTCGTCATATCCGTGCAACCATAAGTCTCAGCTTGATGTTAATCAATACGGTTTTATGGACGACACCACTGTTTATTGTTGCTTTTGTCAAATTTCTCATTCCACTATCAATTTGGCGTCAACTTTGTAGTCAAATATTGATTTTTTTTGCAAACTCCTTCATCGCCGTCAACAGTTGGTTGTTACGTTATATTTCCGGCGTGCGGATAACCATAGACACCGTTGGTGATTTACAAAGCAGTCAATCTTATCTGGTTATTTGTAATCATCAGTCTTATGCTGACATCATTGTTTTACAAAAAGTTTTAAATTATAAAATCCCCTTTTTGAAGTTTTTTTTAAAACAAGCACTTATTTGGATCCCGCTATTTGGTTTGGCATGGTGGGCACTGGACTTTCCCTTCATGAGACGCTTTACCAAAGATTATTTAAAAAAACATCCCGATCAAGCAGGTAAAGATTTTGAAATTACGCAAAAAGCCTGTCAAAAATTTAAAGGTTCTGCTGTTTCAATAATGAACTTTGTGGAAGGTACCCGATTTACGCCGGAAAAAAAACACAGACAAAACTCACCCTACCAAAAATTATTAAAACCCAAAGCGGGTGGTGTCGGATATGTTTTGAGTCTGATGAGCGATCAAATTCATCATCTAGTCAATGTCACTTTAGATTATCGAGAAATAAAGCTCAGTTTATGGCACATGCTCGGTGGTTGGATCCCGCATATTTTTGTTAAAGTTGAAGTGCTTGAAATTCCACAAAGTGTGAAAGGAGATTATCGGCAACATGCACAAAACCGCATAAAAATTCAACGCTGGTTGAACGGGATCTGGCAAGATAAGGATATATTGCTAACTACAGAAACAAACCAAAGACCGTAGTCTTCCAGTTTGATCTTTTCTACTTGTTTATAACTGGCCTTACTCTACTCTGAGACTAATTAAACAAGGTCCGAACTTACAAAAAGTATCGATCAAGGCAAAGTAATTATCTCCAAATGTGTGAGGTATTTAAGCGCTTCCTGACGATTTTTTCCGCACATCGTAGATTCCGGCATTAAGCTGCGACAAATTACTGGCCGGGAAGGGTGGTTAAAAAGTTTACAGGCGAAATTTTTATCCAGTTGCACACAAAGCACACCCGCTGCCTTTCCCTTGGGCATACCAGGGATAGCACTATGGATTGATGGCGCAATACAACAGGCGCCACAATTTTCCCGACAATCCATTAAAGAAGCTTCATTTTTGGCCCGCATGGGCTATTCTTACTAGATAATGTGCCTTTAATCAATCATAATAACCGTTTAAATGGGGTTTAAAACTCTTTTAGCAAGGCTTTCACGTCCTGCTTATTTACCCCACTGTATTTTTACAGTCAAGGTGTTGAATAAGAGTCTATACCCGTGATACTTGGAAATATACCCGTACCCAAAAAAACTTAACAGGTTAAAGAGAAACCGTGATAACTGTACAGAAGCTAAAACAATGGTGTAAAAATAATTCTGTTTTATTAAATCAACTGCCTGGCGCAGTTATGGTGGTTAATAAAGAACGGCGTATCGAATTTTGCAATGATCAATTTAACCATTTGTTGGGCTACCAGTCCGAAGACCTTGCTGGTGAAAAGCTTTGGATGCTGGTCGATGATGAACAGGTTAAAGAAATGGCTGCTGAACTGCAACAAAAAGCAGCCATAAAGTTACCTGCTGGATTTCCGGTATTTGAAGCACTGGCTACCTTATCTAAAGATTATAACAAGATCTGGAATGTTAAAAAAAAATTAGGCGGCAATATTCCTTTTGTCCTCAGTTTTGGCTTGATTAATGACGATGCCAATACGGTTCTCGGCTTTATCGCCGTTGCTGTGGTCGCGAAAGAACTGGAAACAAAGGCACAAGAGCAAAAGAAGCTTACCCTGGAATATAAACATGCACTGGAAGCTCTCTCTGCAAGCCAAAGAAGATATCAACAAATTTTTTCTTATGCACCCTTAGGCATTTTTCAATTCGATGAAAATTCCGTTGTCTTAGATGCAAATCAGCATATTATTGATTTACTCTATACCAAAAGGGAGTTTCTTGTAGGTATGAACATGCTGCAAGAACTCAAAGATACAGCGGTATTAAGTGCGGTAAAAAGTTGTCTCGAAACAGGTGTCGGAGCCTATGAGGGCATGTACCAAACCTTACACGGAAACTCTCGCCCCATGCGGGGCTTGTTCAAGGCTGTATTAAATTCATCTGCAAAAATTATTGGCGGCGTCGGTGTATTTGAAGATATTAGTGAACGTTACCGTATCAAACAAGCCTTATTGGAATCAGAAAAAAGCTACCGCGAAATTTTCGACAATGCCAAACACACTATTTGTATACAAAGAAAAGATGGATCATTTTTGAATGTGAACAAAGCCACCGAGACAATGTATGGCTATTCTGTTGAGGAAATTATTGGTAAATCTCCGAAATATATTTTGGCGCCCAATAAAAACAATCTTGCTGATATTAATGAACGCTTAAGACAATGTTGGTTAGGCTATCCCCAAGAATTTGAATTTTGGGGTAAGAAAAAAAATGGTGAAGTTTTTCCCAGTCAAGTATCTGTTACTTTGAGCACTTATTTTGGAGAAGATGTGCTTATAATTTTCGCCAAAGATATTAGCGATCGCAAAGCCGTCGAATCAAAAATTAAAGCTTTGGCAAACGAAGACAGTCTTACCGGACTGCCAAATCGCAGACTACTCATTGAACATTCTAATAAACTGATTAAAATTAGCAAAAGAAATAATGTACCATTATCTTTGCTCTACCTCGATCTGGATAAATTCAAAGATATAAATGACACGCTTGGCCATGATGCAGGGGATGAGTTATTAAAAAAAACCGGCAAAAGACTTTTAAAGGCGTTAAGAGAAACAGATACCCTGGCACGCCTGGGGGGAGATGAATTTGCCATTTTGCTTCCAGATGCTTCAGAGATAGTGGCTAAAGAAATTGCCTTGAGAGTTATTAAAGAGCTGCATAAGCCCTTTCAAGTCATGGGAAATCAGGTAGTGGTGCAAGCCAGTATCGGCATTGCTTCATACCCACAGGATGGTGATAATTTCCAGAAATTATTTAGAAATGTTGATATCGCCATGTACCAGGCCAAAAAGAACCAGTCTTCCATTGCTTTTTTCAAGGAGCATTTTGGTGAGGATATTAAAAAACGCGTGGATACAGAAAATGATTTGTCACGTGCCATAACCGACAATCAATTATTACTGCATTTTCAACCCAAAATACAACTGGCCAACAATAAGCCCATAGGTGTTGAAGCTTTGGTCCGTTGGCAACACCCTTCGCAAGGTTTGCTTTATCCTGATAAATTTATACCTATTGCGGAAAAAAGCAATTTGATAAATAAGCTCGGTTTATGGGTTATCAATAAGGCCATAGAAGTTTGTAAATCCTGGATAAATGACGGCATACATTTGCCCATAGCTGTGAACATTTCTGTACGCGAATTGCTCAACAGAAACTTGGTCCCAAACATAAAAACTTTGTTAGAAAATTATGCTCTGCCAGCTGAATATTTAGAAATTGAATTGACTGAAACGGTGGTAATGCAAAATACTACAGCCAGTTTAAAAACACTAACTCAGCTCTCTGATATGGGCATTAAAATTTCAATTGATGACTTTGGTACTGGCTATTCTTCACTTAATTATTTGAAACAATTACCTGCAGATTATCTTAAAATAGATAGGAGTTTTGTGTTCGGCATACAAAACACTAACGATTTTGATTCGAATGATGCCAGCATAATAAAAGCCATCGTTGCCTTAGCCGACAGTATGGGTTTAGGTTTAATTGCTGAAGGTGTAGAAATAGAAGCACAAGAAATCTTTCTAAAATCCATAGGGGTAAAATTTGCTCAAGGTTATAAATATAGCAAAGCCATTGAAAGTAATCAGCTATTAAAGTGGTTAAAATGACAATTGAGTCTGGCTAATAATGCTTTCTTTATAAAACCAAGCACTCATAAACAAGATGCGCAGCCTCGAAAATTCAGAACATTTTATTAAAAACCAACTAGTTACCAGTTTATTAGCTAATTTGTATGTCTCCATATTAGTCAATCAACTATTAGGTGTTTTAATATTAATTATAATAAAAGATCACCGGCCTGCTTTTGATCTTATGCTTTGGTATGCCATTTTAACTGCCTCCACATTTGCAAGAATTTATCTTTCTATAAAATTCAAATCCTTAAAAAGAAGCAAAAAAATATTTATTCCTAAAGTCTATAGAATACAACTTTTAATTTCAGGCTCAATTTGGGGGTTTTCTACTTGGATGTTATACCCTGCTCATTACCTGGCGGGTGAAATAATCCTGGCTTTAATGATCATGGGGCTTGTCGCCACCGCTGCAGTTGCTCTTTGTCTTGTTTGGCAGGATTTACTGATTTATAACGCTGCTATTTTACTGCCATTCATCGCAAAATATATTTATGAGTTCAATTACCTTAATGTGATCATCGTTTTCATCGTGCTAATTTTTAATGCCAACATTATTTTTCATCTCAGAAAAATACATTTAAGATTAAAAAATTTTAGTTTGTTAGAAAACAAACTGGAAAGCTTAACCGCCACACAACTTGAAGAAAAGCATGAACTTCTTTCTTTCTTTGAAAACTCTTCCCTTCATTTACTACTGCTTAATACCGATGGTAGAATTCTAAGAGCTAATCATACTGCTTTAATAAAAGTAGGACTCCCCATAGATGTTGAAGTATCACAATATTTCATCTGGGATTCACCCTGGTGGAGACAAAACAAAGAGAGTCAATATAAAATTAAATCCAGTCTTGAATCTGCACTCATGGGGAAAATTGTATCATTTGAAGTTGAGATTTCCGCTCCATTACAACATATTGGTTTTCACAAAATTATCATTACTCCCATTTTTAAAAATAATACGATTGAATTTTTTATCCTTGAAGGTATGGATGTTTCTTCCCTGAAATCACTTCAACAAAAATTACTACAGACAAAACACGATTATAATCTTATTAACCAAAATGTCGGTGAGTTTGTCTGGGAAATCGATTTAAACGGTTATTATCAATTTGCCAGTGAGAATTCTTACAGCGTAAAGAAGAAGCAGCCCGATGAACTTATCGGCAAAAAACCCGTTGATTTTATGATTGATTTAGATGCCGACAAATTTAATTATTTACTCAACATCGCCTTTAAATCTAAAACCGCTTTTGAACTTGATGTTCGTAGCAGAATTTTAGATGAGTCCTTTATCTGGGAAAAAATTACAGCGGCCCCTTTATTCGATGAAAACAATGAGATCATCGGTTACCGTGGCATTTCCACCGACATCACTGAGCAAAAAAACCAGCATTCATTACTGATACAATCAAAAGAACTGGCGGAGGCAGGCGCTCGCGCAAAAAGTCAGTTCTTGGCGACAATGAGCCATGAGATACGCACACCAATGAATGGTGTCATTGGCATGGCCGAACTGTTGCTTGAATCAGGTTTGTCAAAGCAACAAAAACAATATGCTAATACCATTGTTTCATGTGGTAACTCACTTTTACAAATTCTCAACAACATTTTAGATTTGTCTAAAATTGAAGCTGGGAAACTACAACTAGAATATGTTCCTTTTAATCTGGCCAATGAAGTCATTGAAGTAGGTCAGTTGATACAAGCATCTTTTATAGATAAAAATATAAACTTAAAGATAGATGTTCATCCTGATATTCCACTAATGGTTTTGGGTGATGCTAGTAGATTACGTCAAATACTTTCAAATTTACTCAGTAACGCTTTTAAGTTTACATCTGAAGGCAACATTTTGTTCGCCCTGAACCTTATTAGCCAGGCTGAAAATATTGCCACCATTGAATTTAAATTTAAAGATTCTGGAATCGGTATTTCTGCTGAAAATCTGACTAAGATTTTTGATTCTTTTACCCAGGCTGATACCAGTACTTCAAGGAAATTTGGCGGCACCGGTTTAGGCTTATCTGTCACCAAAGAGCTCGTTGATAATATGGGTGGTGCCATCTCTGTAACCAGTAAATTAAACCGAGGAACAACCTTCACAGTCATTTTATCGTTCACCTTGTTCACCGCTGAAACGTCTTCTAACAGCTCGCAACCTTTAGCTGTTGATGTTGATTTCATTCCAAGAAATATTTTATTGGTTGAAGATAACCCGGTTAATAAACAAGTGACGCTTTCCATGTTGGAAAAAATTGGCCATGTTGTCAATATTGCTGGAAATGGTCAGGAAGCATTGTCTTTGTGTGAAATTCAAACCTTTGATCTTATCTTGATGGATTGTCAAATGCCCATTATTGATGGTTACGAAGCAACCCTGTCCATTCGAGCAACCGAAGGTTTCAATCAAAATATTCCAATTATTGCCATGACCGCAAATGCCATGTCAGGTGATAGAGAAAAATGTCTTGCCATCGGTATGACGGACTATCTAGCTAAACCGGTTAACACCCAGGCCTTGAGACTTTGTCTAGAAAAATATATTTAACCCTGGATAAAGAAAACCACCACCGCGAGTATAGCTATCTGCAATAGGTCCAGAACAACGTCTCCATCTACAAGGGCGTTACCCTCGAAGATGTTGTAGTTTGCGTCTCGAGCAGGGTATTACTCAATGTGATC